>QMTG01000063.1 GCA_003649915.1 Thermoplasmata archaeon | reverse complement strand
GTGTGTACACAGGACTATGAGGGTGATTTGAGAGCCGGCTGGAGGACGGTGCCCGTGCGTATTGGGCCTGATAGGGCAATGAAGCAAGTACCCTTTTATTACCTAGGTTATTTGCTTCTTTTTATTCCGTGGATAAAATACCCAAAGTATATGAGTGATATATACCTGATGGATGCTCTCATGTTCGTGGTAGCCCTTTACACCCTCTGGTACCTAAATTATAGGGCATATCGGAGGATTAAAGATAAAGAAAGGCTTAACAGGGCATTTGAATTATACACGAGAACCATGACAAGGATTTTCATAATACTCTTTGAACTCCTGCTGGTGTTTGAAGGACTCTGGGACATACACATAATACCCTCGTAGCACAGTGCAATGCAAAAATTATCACACCATGGGCGAAACTTGTTAATACCACTGCAGTAATGCCGTGGGCAAGGTGATTATGCATGCAGGAAGATTGCATAAATTACGCAAAAAATGCGCTGGTGAATGTGCTTGAAGTCATTGATGGTGAAAAAATAGTTATATTCTGTGATAAAAGTCGTGAAAAAATCGGGTGGTATTTTGCATGTGCTGGAATCGATATAGGGTGCTGGGTACGCCTTGTCATGCTTTCTGATGGTGAAATAAGGAGTAGTGTACCTAGTAATGTTAAGGAGATTATAAACAGCAGTTCTGTAGACCTTTATATCAATGTACTCAGGGGCATTGCTGAAGAAACACCGTTCAGGATAATGCTGACAAAGATGGAGACTAGAAGAAGAGTACGCCTTGCCCATTGTCCTGGAATAACGGAGGATATGTTTACCATGGGGGCAATGTCTCTAAGCGATGAGGAGTATAAGAGAATGCAGTTTTTTGCCCAGCATTTGATTTCCCGCCTTAATGGTGCGGTGGAGGTTGAGGTTGTTTCGCCCTCGGGCACAAACATAAGGTTCAGTGTGAAGAAGAGGGATTTTTTCACAGACACAAAGATTAACTGGAAGACGCTGAAATGGCTGAACTTGCCCGTTGGTGAAGTCATAGTAGCACCTGTTGAGACATCAATGAATGGAGTGCTTGTGTGCACAACGGCAGTTGGGGGCATAGGACGCGTGAAAAGAGTAAGACTCGTGGTAAAGAATGGCAAGGTTGTTGAAATTGATGGGGATGAGAAGGAGAAGATTGAGCGCATAAGGAAGGCGTTAAATATCGATGAGATGGCATCGTATGCGGGGGAGTTTGCCTTTGGTATAAATCCTAAGGCAAGGGTCGTTGACGAGTTTCTTGAGACCGAGAAAGTGTATGGCACGTGCCATATAGCCTTTGGAAATAATCTGGACTTTCCAGGGGGAAGAAACTGGTCAAAAAACCACATGGACTTCTTGATTGATAAGCCCACGGTGCGCGTTAGGATGGGAAATGGGGATGTTTATGAGGTCATGGTGGACGGAAGATATGCAGATATAGATTGGAAAAATGGGTGAAAAAATGAGGATTATTGTGCTCGGTCCGCCAGGTGCAGGAAAGGGAACACAGGCAAAACTGTTGGCTGAAAAATACGGCTTAGAGCACATATCAACAGGAGATATGCTCAGAGAAGAGGTGAAAAGGGGTAGCAAACTCGGAAATATTGCGAAAGAGTACATGGATCAAGGACTTCTTGTCCCTGACAACGTTATTGTGGAAATGATTGCGGAAAGGCTTGGCGAAGGCAGTATGGGCAAGGGTTTCATTTTGGACGGATTTCCGAGAACTCTCTCGCAAGCAAAAGCGCTTGAGGATGTGCTTGGAGGGATGGCAGACATTGACATGGTTATTTATATAGACGTTGATGATGATGTTGTTGTAAGAAGGCTCGGTGGAAGGCGTTCATGTCCGAAATGCGGAGCGGTCTACCATATCGTAAACAATCCACCAAAGAATGATGAGATATGCGATAAGTGCGGTCATCCCCTCATAATAAGGGATGATGACAGAGAGGACGTTATTAGGAAGAGGCTTGATGAGTACCGAAAACGGACATCCCCACTCATTGATTATTATATGAAAAGGGGTAAACTCGTAAGGGTTGACGGAAATAAGGACATTTATTGTGTATTTTCCGAGATATGCATACACATGGATAAATTTTTTAAAAGCAGTGCCATGGAAGGGAAAGAATAAAGAGTTATGCTGTGGAAAATTAACATGGCGGGAAAAGCCAACGGCTAATTAGCATAATGTGCCATTAGTATGATGCACCATTAGTACAATCCTCAGCATAATCGCACTCATCAACGCTAAGTTTTCTCACAATAATGCCCCCATCCCTTAGGATTTGCGCCGAGAAATTATCCGCATACTCTTCAAGATAAATAACTTCACGTATTCCTGAGTTGACTATCATTTTTGCACATAGTGAGCAAGGAAATGTTGTTATATATATTTTTGATCCATAAATACTTATCCCGAAGCGCGCAGCATTCACTATCGCGTTCTGCTCAGCGTGTATTCCTCGACAAAGTTCGTGATGCTCTCCCGATTTTATGCCGAGTTCTTCCCGCAGGCATCCAACAATATCGCAATGCCTTATGCCTTGAGGCGGACCATTATAGCCGGTGCTCAAAATTTTTCCATCCCTTACAATAACTGCGCCTACCTCCCTTCTCGTACAAGTAGAGCGCCTAGCCACACTTTTCGCAATTGCCATGAAGTAACAATCATCCTCAGCAAATTCTTTCATAATTATGCTCCTTCACATCTTTGAAAGGTGTTTTTTTCTTTCTTTTGCAGTATACCCTGTTGCCTCGTACAGGAATTGATTGTATTTCTTGATTGTCTCAATAGCCAAATTGTCGTCAACATTTTTGTCCATCTCTGTATCAATAAATAGAGATTTGCCGTTAAACCTCATCCTCATGCTTCTTATTGCACCGTAGGATGCAATTAGCATATCACCATCTTGGCCAACATCACCAAAAAACTTGCTGGCAATCTCTCTTAAACCATCGCCCTCAAGTTTTTTCCTGTACTCTCTTCTAACCCTATATTCCCTCATAACCGAAAGTATTATATTGGTGTTGAATAAAAAACCTTTCGGTGGTGAAAAATTGCTGACATCGTTGTGTTATATATGCTCCAGACCCGCAATAACTACGTGCAGGATTTGTGGAAGGGCTGTATGCTCCGAGCATGAGCGCAACGGGATATGCGTGAACTGTCTCAGGGGTAGAAAAATTAGTTGATAAATTTTTCACGGTGACGGGAGGACAATAAAACCGTGCTCGTCCCCGACCATTATATATTTTTTGGAGGCAAACATGTATGCAACCCAGGCACAGATTATTGCGTCAAACATATGATGGTTAGCAACAGCCTTAGCAGAAATCTTCGCAGTAACACGCACTTTCATTGTCCTCAGCACTTTTCGCACAAAAAGTTTTCGTTCTTCTACTTTCATTCTCTTATACTTGGGCACATGACCAAGAAGCATGCGAAGAGCACCGTACGGATATACCTCAATAATATCTCTCATTAGTATTAGACCCATACCCTCAAGAGCCTTTACTATCATCTCCCCTCTGATCCCTCCAAAAACTCTACTCATCCTGTTAATATTGGCTGGATATAATGGTATTCCCATTTTAAGCAGTTCTCTATCGCATCTCCTGTGCCCATGGGCGTTTTCCACGATAAGAGGCGCATCTATCGCAACAATGCATTCAGGAACATAAGCCTCTATAGCACTTATTATGTCAGCATCGGAATAAATTATGCTACATTTCTCAATGTTGAGTTTATCGTTTAGCACAGCAAACCCTGTTGGGCTTCTCCCGCCCACTTTCCACGCTAGATCAACGCCAACATAGTGCATGGCTCAGTGTGTATAGAACGACCAAGTTTAAAATTTAAGTATAATGAGTGTATTATAGATTATGATGGCTAGCGAGAGAAAGTACAGAATACCAGGCGAAGATATTGTGGTTGATGCCTTAACCAAGGTTTTGAAAGAGGCTGGAGCAATAAATTCGCAAAGATTGTTGAGAGAAATAGTCCTTAACGAGATAAGAAAAATTGACCCCAGTTTCAGGCTGAGTGAGAAGAGGCTGAGAATGATTGCAATAAACTCAGGTGTTGCCAATGTGGACATACACTGCAGAGAATCGGAAAAAAGGGCGAAAATGTCAAGGTGTCCTGTTTGTGGCTCAAAACTCTATCCTGTGAAGAATAAGACAATATTTGGAGGAACTGTTACAGTTGGAAAGGAGTGCAGGGTTTGCGGCTACTGGACAGGGATAAAGACAAGAATGCCCATGAGATATGTCTTCACGCCAAAATAAAATGATGATTTTTAAATTTCCATGATATCAATTTAAATTACAGATTTATTTTTAAATCGCAAAAATTATTGTTAATGGATAAGAAAACGTTAAAAATGTATGGGTATATGAGTAAACGCTATGCCGAGGTCACGTTTCCCAGTGCCGATTAGGGACATGATTCTTGTCCATCTCTATCAATACAGGGGATTTAGAAGGGCAAGGGTGTTTCCCTTTGCCATATGTCAGGAAGGAATAGAGCGTGCGCTTCAGATAAAGCAACCGCAGGTATCGAAGGGCATTAAGGAACTTAAATTGCTCAATTTAATTGTGGAAAAGAGTGGCGTGGTTGAAGGAGGTGGAGTTAGAAAAGTTTATTTTTTGAGCCAGAAAGGTGTAAGAAGGGCAAAAAAAATCGTGGCGGCTCTTGAGCATGACATTTTTTCCAAGATTGCACCAGATATCATTGCCCTCAGCCATGATTACTCAATAAATGCCCTGAAAAGTGTGCTTGAAAGGGCAGATTTGAATGTAGACGATAGAGTTCGCCTCCTGCAATCACTATCATCATACCAAGATGTTCTTGATTTGATTGCCCAAGTGTGCGATGATGAAACTATAGAGGCTTGTGATAATGTAGACTTGCTGCTGTTCATTGGAGAATCTTTTATCAATGCTGGGATGTGGGAAAGGGCATATGAAGTACTGGAAAAGTGCTTGAAGATTGCCGAAGGCAAGACAAAGGGAAAGGGTCTGATTCTTTACGGCATAGCCAAATACGCTCTTGGAAAGAAAAATGCTGATAGGGCAATTAAGGATGGAATAAAAATGGTTGGTGAGAAAATTGAAGGCTGAGGGAAAGGTTCAGGTATATACGGGCAATGGCAAAGGCAAGACTACAGCATCTTTTGGTCTAGCGCTCAGGGCTGCTGGCCATGGTCTGCATGTATTTATAATGCAGTTTATGAACAAGGGAGATTATGTGGAGGTTATCGCAGTAAAGGGTATCAAAAACATCCACGTCGAACAGTGCGGTACTGGTTCTTTTATATTGGAGGCTAGTGAAAAGGATAAGAGAGAGGCTATGCGGGGGTTTGAGGCTGCAAAAGAGGCTATTTTTTCAGGAAAATACGATATCGTAATCCTTGATGAAATATGCGTTGCTATAAAATATGGCCTAGTACCTGAGGATTATGTTATAGACCTCATAAAAAACAAACCAAAAAATGTTGAACTCGTGCTTACAGGAAGGTGGGCAACAAAGAATATTATTATGAAGGCAGACCTTGTCACGGAAATGGTGGATGTAAAACATCCATACCAAAAGGGCCTGGGTGCGAGAAAAGGGATAGAGTATTAGAAAAAATTTGAAAAAAGGGTGGGTTTGATGTTCTCGTGACACATTTTTGGCTGGCGGTGATAATTCGTCTATCAACGAGTATTATGATAAGAGTAATATATGGCGATTATGTTTATCCCCTGCCGAAATAGGAGGAGGGAAAAATGGCTGGAGAGGGTATAGGATACGGTAAGGTGATCATTTTCAACGAGCATTTTGTTGTTTATGGCGTGCCTGCCATTGTATCAGCAATAGAGAAGTACACATTGGCTAAGGTTGATAAGGGGAAAAATGCACCGTACACCGCAGATGACAAACGCCCAGAAGTTCCCGGGTACAAGGACGAAAAAAAGGAAATGTTCTGCAAGTCTGTGTTTAATATTGCACACGCTCTCGGCATAGATTTGTATGAAAATCCCGTGCATATATATCTGGGTGGGGACTTGATCGCTGCAAGTGGTATTGGTGCAAGTGCTGCGAGTTGTGTTGCCATTGGCAGGGCCATGGCTAAGCATTTCGGCATTGATTTGAACGATGACGAGGTGAATAATGTGGCTTATGAGGGTGAGAAAGCGTACCATGGGAACCCCTCTGGAATTGACAATACCGCATCAACCTATGGAGGTCTCATATGGTTTGTCCGGGGCACGGAGGGAAACATCATGGAAAGGATGAGCATGCCCAAATCTATGCACATTGTAATGGCAAATACAGGCATTGTTGCAGATACATCAAGGGCTGTGGCGCTTGTAAGGGAGAGAAAGGAAAAAGAGCCTGAATGGTTTTCATCTCTTGCGTCGGAGGCGCAGAGAATTGCTGAAGATGGAAGGAAGGCGCTTATGGATGGGGATGTGGCTAAGGTGGGTGAGTTGATGAACAAAAACCATGAACT
>QMTG01000062.1 GCA_003649915.1 Thermoplasmata archaeon | reverse complement strand
CATTTTTTCAAGGTCTTCAAGTTTGGGGGGTGTCTCTTTTGTTGCACTCTCCTCCGCAACAATACCTGTCTCTTTTGTCTCGGCCTCTGCCACTCCCTCGCTAACAACCCCCACTTCCTCATCTACGCTAACTTCACCACTTTCCTTCTCCTCCGTTAGCGCTTTCCTTCTCTCCCTAGCCTTGTCTCTCAATCCCATAACGTTTCACCAAACTATACTTTATATCTATCTAAGACTTTTTCATACAACTTGAAATCATCAGACAGTGCAAATTTGTCAATAACCTCCTCCGGCAACTGTTCCAAGAGGTCATCCAGAATCTTAAGCACTTTTCTGACCTCCTCTTCCTCTTCCTCAGTTTTCCTGAGTTCAGCCATTCTTCTCTCTATATCTTTTTTCTTCCTTTCAAGCATTTCCTTTTCTTCTTCAATTTTTCTCAACTCTTCCTCCTTTTTCTTAATTTCCTCCTCTCTCTTCTTCAGTTCTTCTTCTTTCTTTGTTAATTCATCCACCTTTCTCTTCACTATCTCTTTGATATCCTCACTCTTCATAGAACCCTCAACAACCTCAGAAAATTTCCCCTCACGAAGGGCTAGAAGTTCTTTTTGAATTTCTTTATGGGCTTTTAGCCATTCTTCAACACTCACACCCTTTATTCCTCCCTTTTTCTCCTCTTTGACATAAACTCTACCCAAAAGATCTTCAAGATAGTCAGCATTTGCCATTATACGCTCATACTCCTTAATCTCCCTCCTTATTTCGTCACCCTCACCCACCGGCATATTTCTTACAACAACTTTCTTTTTATTGTAAATACCTTCAATAACCTTTTTAATTTCTCCTACAAGTTTTCTCAATTCATTTATTGCTTCCTCAGCAGATGACGGCAGTTCTATTATTTTCTTTTCCCCAACAACTACCTCCTTCCTCTTTTTTTCCTCTTCTTCAACTTTTTCCGTCTTTTTGACAATTTCCTCGGCAAACTCAACACCACAGTTTGGACATTTTGTAGCGTTTGTTGGAATTATAGACCCACAGTTCGGACATTGTGCAACTTCTTCCTTAACGCCTGCTACGGTTTTAAATACTTTCAGTGCTTCTTCTTTTTCTTTAATATCTTCGGGTGTTTCTTCCTCACCCCCAACTTTTTTTGCCCATTCCAGAAGTTTCATTAAAAACTCTTCGTCCTCTTTCTTAAAAACTACTGAGGAATTACTGACATCATCAAAAACCGCCCCGCACATCGGACACTTATCAGCATTAATAGATACCTCTGCATCACACTCTGAGCAGTGATATGCACCGTCTTTTCTCAATATTTTTTTTGCCATAATCTCAATCTATATTTACCGCCCATATTATAAATTTTATTGTTGGCTTGTTCTGCGATGGGAATTATGCGTTCGTAACGGTCTTCAAAGCCTTCTATAAGATGGAGTTCAAAATTTATCGGTTTTAATCAAAAACGCAAAAATTGAAAGGCTTTCGTTGCACAAATGCGGCGAGGGCATGGCAAGGTCACAGTTAAATGTAGTATGATGGTCTCTGTTTTATATTTTAATAATAAATAAACAACAGATATATTGCTTGCTCAGCGCTAATATGTACGCAATTATTATTTAATTATAATATTATATATCAAGCTCAACATGAATTTGCATCTAATGTGTACATCATATCAACTCGTAAAAAGTCTGATAAATATCGGGTGACTACAATTTGCAAAAATAACAGTATTACACCTAAACGAGGGCCAGGTGAAGGTAGTAATCCCCCTTCTGTTCCGACGGCATTCGACTTAGCGTCCTACCCGCCGGTCGTGGGCGTGCTCATCCCGGCAGTTTGGACTTGCTCCGCGGGGGAGTCGCCGTCTCATCAAATCCTCGGGAAACTTCATCCGCGCACGGAATCATCATCTTACCCGAGGCTGTGTCGTTTCTGCGCCCTTGCCACCGCTCTCGCGGTACCCCTTACGGTGGTCCCGCTCGCCCATGGAGGGGGGTATTTCCTCAGGGCTAACGCCCCGTGAGCCGTCCACCTTCTCCTGGCCCACTTAAATAGTACATAATGTGGTATTAATAACTTTTGTATTTTCTGCGCAACCTAACGGGTGATAATTGTTCCGTCATCGCCTCTTAACGCTGCCTTTAATCTTTCGGGCTCTGTAATTATCACCTTCTCGCCACCACTTTCCAAAAACATAATAGCAGCCTCAATTTTTGGTCCCATGCTTCCTGGTGGAAAATGCCCCTCAACATTGTACCTTTTAATATCCTCCAGGCTTACCAAGTCTAAATCAATCTGATTTTCTTCACCAAAGTTTAGCGAGACCTTCGGCACGTCCGTTAGTATTATCATTAATTTCTCTCCAATTTCCCTTGCCAGCACTGCTGTTGCAAGATCTTTATCCACAACTGCTTCCACTCCAAAATAGCGTCCATTGCGCTCAATCACAGGTATTCCCCCACCACCTGCTGCAATTACAACCATGCCCTTCTCCCTCAAAATTTTGACTGAGTGCCATTCCACAATTTTTCTGGGGGTGGGGGATGGAACGACTCTTCTATACCCTCCCCTTGCATCATCTTTGACCATTTTCCAGCCCTTTTCTCTAATGAGTTTGAGCGCCTCTTTTTCACCATAATACCCACCAATAGGTTTAGTTGGCTTTTTAAATGCAGGGTCATTCTCATCAACAATGACCCTAGTAATTATTGAAACTACATCCTTCTCTATGCCCCGTGCCAAAAGCTCATTTTTTATTCCCTGCTGAAGCAGATAGCCTATTTGGCCCTGAGACTCAGCCACACAAACGTCAAGGGGCATCGGTAGTACTTTATCTTTCGCAATCTCGTTCTGGAGCAGGATATTTCCAACCTGGGGCCCGTTGCCATGTGTAAGAACTATATCAAAACCACTTTCAATCAAATCCACAATATACTTCGCAGTAATTGATATATTTTTCATCTGACACTCTACACTTCCGTCCTCGCCTGCCCTTAATATGGCATTTCCCCCGACGCCTATAACAGCAGTCTTGGCCATGGTAGTAATATCACGAACGCCTATTTATAAGTGATTATCTTATCGTATTTATCCTTGACAAAATTCCATAGCATTTCTTGGTTCCTTCTCATTATACTTTCATACCACGTTACTATTAGATCCTTTACTCTATTCCTGATATCATCAATTTTTGCCCTTTCAATGCTTTCCATGTACACAAGGTAGGGAACAAATGTGGCATGTTCTTCCATCATACCGAATGTTACAACTATGTGCTCTTTTCCTTCCTTCGTTACTATGTCTGCCCTGAGGTATTGTGTGTGCGGAAAAGTTTTATCCAATATGCCTATGGAGTCGAGGGTTGAAAAGTTAAAGTCGTTTCTTAGCCTCCACTTATTGTTCCCAAGGTATTCCACTATGTCCCACTGATGTGGTATCATTTCCATTTCTGCCCCAATCTCTGCAGTGAATTTTCTCCACACATAGAAGAATGTGTCTGCCACCTCTCTAATAATGTCCTCACTTCTCATTTTTCCTCCTCCTGTAATTGAGTATGGGCTCACGAGCTGCAAGCACTTCATCCACCCTCGATACTGCCGTGTTTTGTGGGGCGTTTTTCACAAATTCTGTATTTTTAATACTCTCTTCAATGACTCTTTGCAAGGCATCAGAAAAGGCGTCTAGTGTTTCTTTGTTTTCAGTTTCTGTAGGCTCAATCATGAGCGCTTCGTCAACTATCAAGGGGAAGTAGATGGTGGGGGGGTGGAATCCGTAATCTAGAAGGCGCTTAGCAACGTCTTTTGCCCTTATGCCGTATTTTTTCAATTTGGCACATGATGCAACAAACTCGTGCTTCACGATCTCCCCATAGGGTACATCTAATATCTTCTCTACCTTTTTCTTTAGGTAATTGGCATTTAATACAGCCCTTTCAGCAGCCTTTTTGAGCCCATCTCTTCCCATTAGCCTTATATAGGCATACGATTTAAGTAATACAATAAAGTTGCCATGAAACGTGTGCACAGACCCTATGGTCTCATCATTGCCCCCTTTTTCCTCTAAGCATCCTCCATTTGTTATCCTCGATAATGAATGTTCAAGTTTAAATCCCTGCTCAGTCCTCACAACTTTTGGTAATGGAAGGTACTTGGCTAGTCGCTCAATTGTTCCAATAGGTCCACTACCGGGACCACCGCCCCCGTGTGGTGTAGCAAAAGTTTTATGGAGGTTGAAGTGCACAATGTCAAAGCCCATAGCCCTAGGGTTCGTTATTCCCATAATTGCGTTTAAGTTCGCACCGTCATAGTATAAAAGAGCACCTGCCTCATGAACAATTTTCTCAATCTTCAGAACGTCAGACTCGAACAAGCCGAGTGTGTTAGGGTTTGTGAGCATGAATGCGGCAGTTCTGGTGGAAAGCACAGATTTTAGTGCATCAATATCCACATACCCTTTTTTTGATTTAATCTCAATAACATCAAATCCTGCCATTGCAGCACTCGCTGGGTTTGTGCCATGGGCAGTATCAGGTATTATTACTTCATTTCTGTCTTGACCCATATCCTCAAAATATTTTCTCACAATTGCCATACCCGTATACTCTCCATGAGCACCTGCCGCTGGTTGAAGGCTGACAGCATCCATGCCGCTTATTTCAGCAAGCATTATGCCCAACTCTTTCATCACTTGAAGCGCACCCTCTACAGCATTTTCTGGCTGTAGCGGATGAATATCAGCCACCCATCTCCACCGTGCCACTTCTTCAAGCACCGTGGGGTTGTACTTCATTGTGCAGGAGCCTAACGGATAAAAACCTGAGGTTATCCCGTAATTCATCTCTGCAAGCCGTGTGTAGTGTCTCGCAACAATATACTCAGGGAGAGAGGGAATATGTGGTGGTTCATTCCTTAAAATAGCGCCGGGCATTTCTTTTCTCAGAAAGTTCTCATATTCTGTATCTCTATCCGTGGTGTGTGTAGGCTCTCCTTCATACTCAAGTATGAGTTTTTCTGCATATCTGGCTTGTCTATATTGCTCTTGGTGAGGAGAGGCATTAGTCACTAGCCATCACCTCCAGCGCCCTTCTATATTTTTCAATGTCCTCATCGGTCACGGCATCGCCCACTGAGACCAAGATGGCATTGGGATTCATACCCTCAAACGAGTCACCAATTGGTATGCCTGGGAACACACCGTTACGCACAAAATCGTGATACCTTTCCTTAATTCCATCTATTTTTGCAACAAATTCGTTGAAAAATTTTCCATCAAAAATTGGTGACAGGCAGTGTTCAAATTCGTTTATGACCCTGCACAACTTTCTTGCCTTTTTCATGGTTTCAATTCCCAGCCTTCTTAGACCTACTCCACCGATAAGTGCTAGGTATACAGCAACAGCAATGGCGCACAGTGTATTGTTAGTGCATATGTTCGATGTTGCTCTTCCCCTCCGTATATGCTGCTCTCGTGTTTGCAACGTCATACAGAATGCTCTCCTTCCATCAGCATCTGCAGTCATGCCTATAAGGCGCCCAGGCATTCTTCGCACGTACTTAGCCTTGCATGCGAACACCCCAAGGCTCGGTCCACCCATGTTCATACTTAACCCCAGTGGTTGCGCATCTCCCACCACAATATCAGCATCATACCTTCCCGGAGGAATTATTACTCCTAGAGAGTAGGGGTTTACACCCACTATGAATATCCTATCCCCTATTACGTCACGAACCCTCACAACTTCGTCCTCAACAACTCCAAAAAAGTTTGGATTTTCCATATAAAAGGCAAAAACATCATCACTCATTTTTTCGTCCAACCCAGCCATATCAATCTTACCAGTTTTTTTATCAAAGTCAACATAAATCAAATTTATCCTAGCAACTCCCGCATAAGTTTCCAAAACTCTTCTCCTGTAGGGGTTTATGTTCTTTGCCACCGCTATACTGTCCATATCTTGCCCCTTCCTGTCCCCTCCAGCCCATCTAATTCTTCTAGCCATGAGCATTGCCTCAGCCGCTGCGCTCCCACCATCGTACATGGAGGCGTTCACAACATCCATCTCAAGTAGTTCCGCCATTAAACTCTGGTATTCAAAAACTGCCTGAAGAATACCCTGCGAGGCTTCTGGCTGGTAAGGGGTATACGCAGTATAAAACTGCGGTAGTTCTGTTATTGCCTTAACTATTGCGGGGACGAAATTGAAGTACACACCACCGCCCAAAAAGAACGCATAATCCCTCGCACATAGGTTTTTTGACAGTATTCTTTCTAAATCCCTAACAACTTCTCTCTCATCAGTTCCCTCGGCAATGGCTAAATCTCGTCTTATACTCCTTGGTATATCCTCAAAAAGTTCATCAACACTTTTAACTCCGATATATCTAAGCATTTCTTCAATCTCGTCCATGCCTTAATCTCCTTCCTCTATAAGTTTCCTGTAATCGTCCGCCCTCATCAGATCCTTAACTTCATCCTCGTTCTCCATCTCAATAACTGCAATCCATCCCTCACCGTACGGGTCGCTGTTTATAATTGTTGGGT
>QMTG01000061.1 GCA_003649915.1 Thermoplasmata archaeon | reverse complement strand
AGCATACGATATATAATGAAATTGAGGATTATTAAAATACCTTACGATAAGTCGCTTACATGTAAGAATAAGTGTTAGAAAATGCTGATGCACAGTTTTTACAATCCTCCACACATGACTCTTCGACACCCCTACTACTCGCGCAATCTCTCGTATATATTTTCCATGCTTCCTTAGTTCAATTATTCGCTGTATTGTTTCATCACTTATTCTCCTAGCCCTCCCTATCCTTTTCCCCTTCTTTTCTTGCCTGTTCAACGCCTAATCTTAAGGCATTAAGCATGTTTTATTAAGAGCATATCATACTTTTTTTACATATTTTGTCGTGCCCTACGCATAATTGGCTAAACTCGCATAGCTATTTTCTTCCCAAAAATATTTTTCACGACCCACAAGCAGTTCCTTCTTCATGCCCAAAGGCATTGTGTAGGTCTCTTTATTTAACTATTTTGTCTTAACATATTCGCCACACCAGAAAAAATTATCCCCTGTGCCATAGTGGGGCGAATAACATCAGGGCTGTGAATATTTCCAGCCTGCCAAGCCACATGGAAAATGACAGTATGACCTTAGCTGCTGGGCTTATCGTGGCTACAGTCGCGGAAACCGCGCCTAAACCCGGACCCACACCTCCCATTGTTGTGGCAACTGCCGAGAGTGAGGTTGGAATATCAAGACCTGTAAAGGTGAGCATTACGGACAGCACAAAGAAGGAGATTATGTAGGCGAAAAAGAATGCTGAAATTTTGTGCACAATCTCCTCGGGCACAATCATATCCCCGATTCTTATAGGCATGACTCCTCTGGGGTGTACAATCTTCTTAATCTCTCTAGCCCCTATCTTAAGCAGGACTAGGATTCGGCTTACCTTAATTGCCCCCGCAGTTGAGCCGGCGCATCCACCTATTAGCATGAGAATCACAAGGATAAGTTGTGAGGCGACAGGCCATGAAGAGAAGTCTGCCGTCGTGAAACCAGCAGTTCCGTGTATGGATATTGCCTGAAATGATGCATACCTCAGCGCTTCCGCAAATGATGAATAAACGTGGTTCAGCCAAAGATTAAATGTTATTGCTATGGTTGCAACGCTCAGTGTGATAGCATACAGGCGCAGTTCATCATCTCTTATTGCAGCCCTGAGGTTTCCCTTGAGCAACCTGTAATGAAGTACAAAACTTATACTCCCTACAAGTATGAAAACCATGACTATTACCTCTATCAGAACGCTGTCCCAGTACCCTATGCTCTTAGCGTGCGTGCCAAAGCCTCCCGTTGCCAGTGTTGTGAAAGAGTGGGTGAGGGCATCATATAAATTCATGCCTGCGATTTTAAGCATGAGCGTCTCCAGAAGAGTGAAAAAAACGTATATTACGCCCAGTAGCCTTGCATACTCGACCACTCTGGGCCTAACCTTTGCCATGGCATGCATTGATGCTTCAGCCTTGAATAAGGATACCCCACCGCCAAGAATTCTGGCAAGGATTGCCACCGAAATAACTATTATACCTATTCCCCCAATCCATTGGGTTAGCGCTCTCCACATAAATATGCTGTGGGTGTACACATCAAGATAATCTCCATTACTTGGTGGTGCAATTGCCGTGGCACCACACGTAGCAAAGCCCGACATGCTCTCAAAGTATGCATCTATTAGGTTGGGCAATGTTCCGCTCAGCACGTATGGCAGGGAACCAAAGAACGCCACTATCAGCCATCCGAGTGATACGGAAAAATAAGCCTCAATATCTCTGAGCCTTTCCAGTTCGTACCTCCCGTACTGAAACAATGCAAAGCCTGTTAATATCATGATTATCATGGGTACTGCGTACGAGATTAAGAGAGTGATACCCTCTTCGTGAAAAATAATGCCTGTAATTATGGGGATGAGAAAAGAGGGTGAGATTATGAGAAGAATTGTGCCTATGTTTCCTGATACCGCTCTCCAGTTCATAACGGTGCCCTCACAGTATTTTTCTCCTCTCAAATATGTTTGTTATTTTTGTGGACACATCGGCAAGGGTGGCAATCACAACCCTATCGCCAGGCAGTATGTGAGTGCTATCGTCGATTTCGAGGAGGGCATCTCCCCTCAGTATTCCAACTATTGTTGCCCCCTCTGGTAACTTAACCTTTCTTAAGATTCTATTGGCAATCTTTGATGATGCATCCACATACATCTCCGCAATCTTTAACTCAGCATTGTGCATGACACTCATAGCAATAGCAGTGCCTGCATATATGTTTTGGAGAATCACGCCCACAGTCGCCAGCCTTGGGCTTATTGCCACATCTATCCCGACACGCTCAAACATGGATTTATGAGCCCCCTTGTTTATAAGGGCTACTGTTCTTTTGGCCCCGTACTGCTTTGCCAGAAGGCTTGCAAGCATGTTTGTCTCCTCGTATTTTGTCACTGCTATGAATGCATCAACGTCTGATATTCCCTCCTCTTCAAGCACGTTCTCATCGGTGGCACTGCCGTTTATCACAAGCGCGTCCTTGACGCTCTCAGCAGCCTTTCTACAACTCTCCTCATTATCGTCCATTAGTATGACCTCACATCTTCTTTCCATGCTCTTAGCCAAATCAATACCAACACGTGTGGCACCGTAAATCATTATCTTGGACACTCTAGTCTGCAGGTTTTTATCGCCAGTAACCTCACCAATCGCACCTATCGTCCTCATATCCGTGCACACTATTATCAGCCTTTCATCGCCACGGAGCTGGTCTTGTGGACGGGCAATGAATATTTCCCTCCCCCTAACATACGCAATTATTCTGCTCCCAGGAGGCATGGGTATATCGCCGACCTTGGCGCCTGCAAAGGATTCAAAATCTCTTATGGGTAGTTCGAAAACCTGCAGTTTTCCACCAGCAAATATCTCCATATCCACGAGGTATGATGTTGTTATCATTCTGGCAATCTTTCTAGATGCAACAAGATCAGGGCATACGGCGGTGTCAACACCAAATCTGGAAAGGGAGCCTGATACAGGCTCGACCAAGTAGTCTCCGCTTTCGATCCTTCCAATCGTTCTACACCCCTTTGCCTTGGCAATAGCGCAACTCACAATGTTTGCCTCGTCACTTCCTGTAAGACCAAGGTAAATATTTGCCCTGTCAACACCAGCGTTTTTTAAGACCCTTGGGCTTGCAGCGTTGCCCCTGACTATCAATGCGTCCAAGTTCGAAATCTCATCAATGCGCTCACCCTTCCTTTCAATAATTGCCAGATCAAAACCCTCACGGAGCAGTATCCTTGCGACCTGATATCCCATCTCTCCCGCGCCGCCAATTACTGCGTACATTTTCGCCAAGTTATTGGTGCTTGTTCCTTAAAAGTTTTGCTGGAAAGATGGCATTAGCGCAAAAACTTTTAACCTACACGGTAATTTGCCAGTAATGCGCCTAGCAATAAAACTGGCGTACGACGGGCGAAACTACCACGGCTTCCAGGTGCAAAAAAATGCTAGAACTGTTGAGGGCGAAGTGGTAAGAGTGCTTCGAGATACTGGGGCGATAGAGGGCGTTGAGGATGCAAAGATTGGTCGGGGGAGCAGAACCGATGCCGGGGTAAGCGCTCTCGGAAATGTCTTAGCCTTTAACACAGAAATGAGTGGGGAAAGAATAGTGAGAGCAATAACTGCGGAGTGCGATTCAATATGGGCATGGGCTTATGCAAGAGTTGATGAGAACTTTAATCCAAGAAGGGCTAAACTGAGAGTGTACAGGTACTATATTCCAAGCCGTAACTATGATGTTGAGAAGATTAAGAAATGTACTCAACTTTTCAAAGGAATGCACGATTTCAGCAATTATATTATTGGAGATAAAGGAATGTGTGAAATAAGCGAGATAAGAGTGCACGAACTCGGAGATTTAGTGTGCTTAGAGTTCATTGCACCGTACTTTAGGAGGGGGATGATCAGGAAGATAATGAGCATGATTATGGATGCTGGAAAGGGAAGGATTAATGAAGAGCAAATTAAAAAATCTTTTAAGGAAAAAATGAGTATTCCAATGGCACCCCCTGAGCCCTTGCTTCTTTATGAAATATTATACGATAATCTTTGCTTTAGGGTGGATAACAGCGCACTGGATATGGCAAAGAAATTCGTGGCAAGAAAGTTTGCGGAATCTATGGCAATAAGTGGAGTTCTCCGTGATATGTTGCTGGGATTTGAGAAAACACCAAGTAATTTATATATCAAATGATTTAATACTGCACAGGATGGAAGAGCACCTAAGGCTTGTGGATATATGGAAAACATACGACGGTAGCAATTATGTGCTCAAAGGAATTAGCCTGAGCGTAGAGCGTGGAAAGATAATAGCGATCAAGGGACGCTCTGGAAGCGGTAAAACAACACTTTTCAACATTATGGGATGCCTAGATAAGCCAACGAAGGGCGAGGTGTACATTGACGGGATGAAAATATCTGCCCTGAAGAGGAAAGATCTCGCCAATATAAGGCTGAGAAAGATAGGGCACATTTTTCAGAGCCATAACTTGATTGACGACCTCACAGTTCTTGAAAACGTGATGCTACCAATGAGATTGGCCAAAAGAAAGGACGCAAAAAAGAGGGCTTTTGACCTCCTTGCCCATTTTGAAATCGAGCACCTTGCAAGCAAGACCACACGAGAAATAAGTGGTGGAGAGTTGGAAAGAGTGGCTATAGCAAGAGCCCTTGCCAACGAGCCAGAAATACTGCTTGCGGACGAGCCAACCGCATCCTTGGACTACGATAATTCCATAACTGTACTTGAGACCTTTAGAAAAATAAACGCGGAGATGGGCACAACAGTGCTTATAGCGTCCCACGACCCACTAATAAACAACTATGTTGATATCAAGTACAAATTGGAGAGAGGAATACTCACGAGGGTCTGATATGAGATGGTTTGTAGATAAGATAAACCAGATGAAAAACTTCGACCTTTATGCCATCATATTCCTCAGCATTCTGCTATTGGTAATCATTGGTATCGTGCCTGATTCCAATGTTATGAGAATAATATTGGGCGTTCCGTTCGTTTTATTCTTTCCAGGATATGCGCTCATATCTGCGCTGTGGCCAGAAAAGACTAAGGAATTGAGCAATGCGGAGAGGATAGGGTTATCCCTCGGCCTAAGCCTGGCAATCGTGCCCTTAATAGGGCTAAGCCTGAACTACACTTTTGGGATTAAACTTTGGCCTATTCTGACGTCGCTATCCATTTTTATCGTCGCAATGTCTGCCATCGCAATAATAAGGCGGAGCAGAGCAAAGGAGCCATTTGTGTTTGAAATCAGGATGGAAAAATTTGAGTGGAAGGAGGTGAGCAAAGAGGATAGGACAATAATCATGGCAATGTGTGTTGCAATAGCAATAGCAGTGGGAATATTGATATACATAATAGTAACGCCGAGACCAGGGGAGGCATTTACCGCCATCTACATCCTTGGCCCTGATGGTAAGGCGGAAGGATATCCAACAAATCTGAGCATTGGAGAAAACGCAACGGTGATTGTTGGAATATACAACCATGAGCACAGAGAGGTGAGATACACAATAATAGCGACAATAAACGATAGTGCGGAGGTGGTGTACCTCAATGATTGGAATAAAACGTGCGTGCTAACAAATGATACAGCATATGCAATAAATATAACCTTGAGCCACGACCAAACATGGGAAAAGGAATTTAAATTCAGCATAGCACACCCCGGTAAATACAAGGTTATGTGGAAACTGTTGATGGATGGTAAGGAAAGCAGTTATGAGGTTCATTTGTGGGTGAATGTTATTTAAACGTCAAAGTAGCAATGATAAACTACGTTCTTCGTAATGTTGAGCGTAATGCGTGACAAACTTTACTCAGATTCTTATAATTTATAACTATATATAACGATACTAATCCTACCGCTACAAGATATCTGATTATTGTGTCAGTAGTTTTTCCTTCTATCATTATTCCCAACACTATAAATAGCATAAAGCATAAGGCAATTACGCCCAAATTTCTATCTAGCGATAGATTAAAATAACGTATCGCAAACAATAATGGTATAATAGACATCAAAATACTCCCCATAAGATATCCGATTACCGCGCCTTGTGCACCCACTATAGGTATTAAGAAAATCCATATAACAATTGATAGTACTAAACCGGCAATCCCAGAGAGATTTGGTATATGCACATATCTAGTAGCCGAGAGAACAGAGATTGACGGTGTAGCAAGAATATTAACCCAAAATGACGCTAATAGTAATTGTAACAGTGGCGCAGCATCAACATAATCTTCTGTGTAAAAGAACACAATAAGATCTCTTGATAACACAATAGCCAGTCCTATTATTAGAGACATTATACTACTTATATATAATGTAGAATTATTTAATAACTTCCTGATATAACTTTCGTCTCCCATGCCAAATCTGTACGAAAATTCCGGAAATATCACCAGCATAAACGCATTTGAAAACAATAGAAAGATGGTAGAGGTATACAGTGCTGCTGATATATAACCAATAAGTTGATTGCTTAGATAGTTGTTAGAAATTACTATCACAAGACTGCGCCTAGCCATAGAACTGAATGTTCCCATAAACGCAATTGATGCATAGGTTAGTATGCTCCTTTTTATTGCT
>QMTG01000060.1 GCA_003649915.1 Thermoplasmata archaeon | reverse complement strand
TACTCAAAACAGACCTGAGAATATTGCTGGCGTTTATGGCGAAAAGGATGAGGTAAATTTTAGATCTGAATGTTATTGGGTCTTTTAAACACTATCATTGTGTCTGCCTCAACAAATAATAAACACTGTACTTTTTTTGCTATAATATCCCACACACCCCCGCCATCACAGAAATCACATCACGAAAAACTTATATCGTGGGCAACGTTAGCATTACCCTCATGGAGTTTGAAAATTATGAGGCAGAAGAGTATGTGCCTGTTAGGGAAAAACCACCAAAGTCCCCACTTCGTTTCATACCTTATGCTGTGATTGCTGTGCTTGTTATTGTTCTCATGATGCTTCTTCCAAAGGTCTTGCCCATGCTATCACCATCCCTAACCTATTATGTGTACCCAAAAGAGGCGGAATTCATATTTGAGAGGGAAATAATGATAAGTGGTGGAGATTACACCGTTTACATTGAGTTACCCATCCCAACGGATATAGCCAACGGCAGTTTGCAAAAGATTGTATCCGTGGTTCATGAGGAAAGTATGAATCTTGTGTATCGTGAGGTTAATAAAGCAGGATATACTTGGATGAACTGGAGCGGTGGTGGACACATATCCTGGGTCAAGATTCGGTATCATGTGATTGCCAAAACAGTGTGGTGGAACATTGCGGAGCACAGCGTGGGCACTGTTGAAGACATACCTGAGGGTTTAAAGAGTGCCTACTGCCATGATGAATGGCTTATAACTCCCTCAAATCCCGAGATTTCAGCACTCGCCCATCAACTTGCAGATGATGAGTACTCGGTGTATGATAAAATAAAGGCAATATACGATTATGTTACAGAAAACATAGTTTACGAGGCTGGGAGAAGCGGTGAGCCAAAATCTGCCATTGATGTGCTGCACGATAAGTCTGGGGATTGCGACGAGCAGGGAATGCTTTTATGCTCATTGATGAGGGCTGTTGGTATACCCTCATGGCTGGAGATAGGCGCTCTATACTCTGGTGATGATAAAGTTGGCGGTCATGCGTGGGTTGGTGTTTACATCCCAACGAGTACTGGTGGAGGCTGGGTGAATATTGATGTGGCCAATCACCAGTTCATGCTTAGGGACTGCTACAGGTTTTCTGAATGGGTGGATGTGGGGAACGATGACTTACTCAAGGATTATTATAACGCAGTGAGGGTGAAATTTTTCGGTCAGAAGCCCCAAATATCTGAGACCTGGAAGTTGATATCCATAACAGAGTCTGGGGAGAAAGTGAGGGTGCCGGCCGGAAGCGGAAAGCAGGGGCTACCCATCGGTGATTTTATTGCTCCTGTGGCAATAACTGTTGCAGTATTTCTTTACACAATAAGGAGGCGCTTAACGACCGAATAATCCTTTTATCCCCTAATCTCTGAGCCAGCAAGTGAAAAGTATGCGAGGAGAGCCTCAAGTTGAATTCTGGCATTACTTCCCTCAACTATTCTAAACTCAGCATCTCCTATCTTATCTATAATTTTAATTTTCACAGTATCCGGTATCGGCAGATCATAAACATTTCTATGAATCTGGGAAACAATATCCTCGCCCGAGAGCCCGTACTCGATAAGGAGATTATCAAGTATTTTTCTTGCACCTACAAAGTCCCCTTTTATTGCAGTTTCTATGAGTTTTTTAACATCCTCGGGTCTAGCCATACCTACACTTTTATACACAGAATCGGCATCAATCTTTTTTGTAACACTCGCAGCAACTTGTAGGGCATTTGTTGCTTTTCGCAGATCACCGTTGGCAACGTACATTATAGCCTTTAAACCGTCCTCTGTTATCTCAAGACCCTCTGCTTTTGCAATCCTGCTAAGATACTCTTTCACTCCTTCATCCCCTATAGGCTTGAATCTGAAAACCGCACACCTTGACTGTATGGGTTCTATTATTTTTGACGAATAATTGCAGGAGAGGATGAATCTGCACGTGCCAGTATACCTCTCCATTGTCCTTCTGAGTGCTGCTTGAGCATCCGGCGTTAATGCATCAGCTTCATCGAGAAATATTATTTTAAACTCCGCATCACCCATTGGCGACGTTCGTGCATAATCCTTTATCTTAGTCCTCACAACATCGAGTCCTCTTTCATCAGATGCGTTAAGTTCGTAAAAGTTATCTCTCCAATTCTCACCGAAAAGTTCTCGTGCTAGGGCGATAGCGCATGTTGTTTTGCCAGTTCCCGCAGGACCTGCAAATAGCATATGGGGCATGCTTCTCCTTTCCACATACGCCTTAAGCCTTCTAACAATATCATCCTGCCCCACAACCTCGTCGAGCTTTTTTGGTCTGTACTTCTCTACCCACACATCCTCCATGGCTCTCCTCCCCACGCTGCATAATTGTATGGACAAGGGATATTAAAAGGTTTTTATCATTTGCACTAGCAAACGAGGTGCGTGGTTGTATCTCGAAGCCCCCAAAATTATTAATACTATTATTGAGTTTTTGCCTCGATGGTGGATGATATGTCCAAGATTGGGTCGAGGATAAGTGCTGGAAAATGTGCAGGGTTCTTCGCGATACTGGTTATTGGCGTAGTCGGGCGTCTTTTACTGCTCAAATACCCAAATCTTGAAGTTGTAACTCTCAGCGCCCTTTTCGCCGCCATCTGGCTCGGTGGTGCATACTCGATAATCGCACCGGCAATGATTATGATGATAAGCGATTACTTTATTGGCTATGACCCAATTGCACTTTTCACATGGTCCGGTTTTGCTATTATGGGATATCTTTTCACAAAAATTAGGGGTGTGAGAAGCATAAATACTCACTCTGTTCTAAGGGTAACAACTTATTCAGTATTTCTTGTTTTAGTTTACGACATATGGACTGCCTTTGGCTGGTGGTATTTACGTTATCCTCACACAACAACGACCCTAGCCCTGGTCTACATGTTGCAAATACCTTTCACTATCAGGCATTTGTTATCCGCTCTTATAACAATACCAATGGGATGGGTTTTGGCTGTTAAGTTCGATACACTATGCAAAGCGTTTTGTCCTGCAATTGTCAAAAAATGGTCAGGTAATAGAAAGTATAAAATACACATGCCCATAATATCTGACCCACAGGGATAGACCATGATACGTTTTGGCCCAGCGGGTATACCATTATCATCGAAGGGAAGGACGCTTAGGGACGCTGTTGAGGACGTTAATAAATTTGGTTTAAATGCTCTTGAGGTACAATTTGTTAGAACGCACATAATAGAAAGGTATGCTCATGAGGAGGAGATCGGGTACAGTATGTTTGAAGTCCCGGGTACAATGATTGTTGATGTTATAAGGGAAGAAGATGGTGAGAAAAAAATATTATCGGTGCGCAAGAAGATTGAGAAGGGCGACATGGTTCGTGTGCTCGCCTCAAAACTAGCTAGGGATTACATGGAACTTAGGGAGATAGGTGAGATCGCAAAGGAACTTGACGTTGAACTTTCTGTCCATGCCCCGTATTACATAGTCCTATCCGAGAGCAAAGATAGGGAACTTGTAAGAAGAAGCATTGATGGAATAAGATGGGCAGGGCTTGTAGGTCATGTATTGGATGCAAGGGTTGTCGTGACACATGGTGGGCTCTATGGCAAAAGGGGAAAAGAAAAAGGGGTACAGAATATTATAAAGAATCTGCGGGAGATTAAATCATGGTTTAGGAGAAATCGCCTTTCCCCAATGCTTGGCATTGAAACAAGCGGTAAGCAGGAACTATTTGGTACTCTTGACGAGGTGCTTGATTTATCAAAGAAACTAAACCTATTCCCCGTACTCAATTTCGCCCACATCCATGCGAGAGAGGGAGGCTCTTTGAGAACTGCAGAGGACTTTGAAAAATTATTTGAGAGAGTGAACTCAGTAAGAAAGATGGACTGGTATCACACCCACTTCTCAGGAGTGGAGCATGAGGGTGGAAATGAAATAAGACTCACACCGCTCAAGAAGGGAGACCTAAAGTTTGAATCCTTAGCCTCATACTTGGCCAGCCATAACCCTCAGATAACAATAATATGCTCATCACCACTGCTGGAGCACGATGCCATTTACATGAAGGTTATGTATGAGAGGGCAGTTGCTCATCTGATTGCAAAGAGGAAAAAGCATGAAAAAAAGAGTAAATGAGGCGTGCAGGTACATAATAAAAAAGGCTTCCGAGGCGATATCAAGCATTGAGAACAATACTGAAGAGTTTGTAGAAGGAATTGCTAGCGCAAACAGAATATTTGTCTACGGTGTTGGGAGATCAGGGCTTGTTGCACAATCTTTTGCCATGCGCCTAGTGCAGATGGGGCTATGCGCATACTTTATAGGCGATACAACAACACCAGTCGTTACAAAGGACGACATTGTTGTGCTCGTGTCAAATCTTGGTGAAACGTACTCGGCAATACAGACAGCGGAGATATCAAAAAGGATTGGCGCCCGTGTTGCGGTTATAACATCAAGAAAAACCTCTACCCTTTCAAGATACGCCGATATCCTTGTAGTACTTAACGCAAGGGCTGAGGAGAACAATCTTCACTTAGCACCGCTTGGCACAGTTTTTGAAGACACAGCCCTTATATATCTAGATGGAGTTGTGTCCGCGCTCATGGAAAGGTTAGGCGAGAATGATAGCAGTATGAGGGCAAGGCACGCAATCTGGGTATGATTTTATGGATAATGTGATGAGCGATCACAAGAGTGCATCTTGGTAGTCTGAGATAAACATTTTATAATAATCCGCGATTATCATATACAGCCATGATAGTTCTAGTTGGTACAGGGCATGTGTTTAATCTGGGCAATAATGTGGCAGAGATAATAACAAGAATAAGGCCTAGATATGTTGGGATAGAGTTGGACGAAATACGCTATAGAGCGTTGCTTGCTAGGGCAAAAAGCGGACACAAGCAGTACGGTGGGCCGTGGATTTACAGTGTGCTCAGCAGGGCACAGGAGAAAATAGCGAAAAAATTTGGTGGCATGGCTGGTGATGAAATGTTATCATCAATAAATGCGGCGAGAGATGTTGGGGCGGAGGTTATACTCATGGACATAAATGCTATGGACTTGATATCCGAGTACTGGTGCACAGTCACACTCCGCAAAAAAGTGAAGGTGTTTCTCTCGGCATTTATTGGAATTTTTACCCCCAAAAGGAGAATTGAAAGAGAAATTGAGAAATATACGGAGAATCCTGAGGGATATATAGAGGAGTTTGAAAGGATTGACCCAGAGCTCAAACACATGCTTATTGATAGGAGAAACACCCATATGGCGGGCATTATAGGAAAGTACGCAGAACTTGGTGATTTTGTTGCGGTCATGGGCGATGGGCATGTATCGGGGGTGGAGAAACTTCTTAAGGATTCGGGGGTAAGCGTGATATCCATAAGGCTAAAGGAAATACTTGACGGCACATGGGAAAATAAACTAAGGGATGTTCTTACCACTTCTGAAAACAAAAGAAGTACAGTGAGCGTAAGTTACTCATTCCTCGCTACAGATGATGCATAACGCTTATACAAAATTTTTCCCAGCGTATTCCTATATCCTAACATCCATCCCGAGTATTTCTCTTTTGCCATTGTGTATATCCATGGCAATCTCAGCAGCCCCGATGGCAGCGCAGTATTCGTCGTATTCAAAAACCTTGTTTGTAACTAGTGCCCTAAACTCTTTCATGAATGTTGTATTCTGAAGATCGTTAGCGTACGTTATCGCCACACAAACATTTTTCCCCTCAAAAACGGGTCTGAGCGCAGATACTGTCATTGCAGCACCGAGTGCTAGTGAGGGTACAATCTTTTCAATATCATTTGTGGTAAGTGATGCTATACTTTTCCCTTTCAGCAAGCCAGCTGTAGAAAAAACATGGTTTGCTCTCTTTTTTTCAGCAATCCGAATTTTTTCCACATCAAATGGTCCCTGATAAAGACCTGGAGCAAGAAGAGGTGCATCAATCCCTCCCACAATTTTTCTGTTTTTAATGGCTAATGTCACAGTATTTGCACTCACAGCCAACAGTATAAAATCAGTGAGACCCCTATCTTTCATTGCATGATAGGCAGCACACACTTTATCGGGTGCCCCGTAATGGGAATATAATACCCGAAAACGCCTATCTATGCTTTTCAAACCTCTATGAGCACCCGGTACGAGAACAACGGGCAATTCCGATTTTCGCAGTTCATCAAACACCTTTGTCCCCGTGCCAACATACTGCCCTGCACCATATAGCGATATCACACCCCTGTTTTCCGCATCTCGAGCCCAAACAATGTTGTTTATCGCATCCCCCATTGAATATGTTGTAGCGACCATAGCAATCTTTAACCCATTAGCGATGGCATAGAGTTTGGGAACTAGTGGCTCATATGCACCGCGCTTTATTGAAATCCTCCCCAACACCTCGTTATTATCATTTATAACGACAGCCCTAATCGCACGTGTTCCATGGTCTATGCCCGCATAACACTCCATTGTGTATGGATAAAGGCAACAACATTTATATACTCTTTTGAATTAACTATCAAATGGTGATGATATATGGTTGGTGATTGTGTGAGTTGTGGAAACTCTACTATGATTTACCTGATAGTGGCACTGATAGTCATAATTATAATTGCAATAGTGGCTGCTATATATGCGTCAAAGAAGAAAGAGAAGCGCGAGGAAAAGGAAGAGGGCGCTGCTGAGGAGGGTGGTATAACAGAAGAGATTGGTGAGGCTGAAGAGGTTAGTGGGGCTGAAGAAGCGGGTGGTGAGGCTGTGGAGGAAAGTGAGGCGGAGGCTGAAGAAGTTGTTGCAGAGGAAAGCGAAAGTGTTGAAGAAAGCATCAGTGAGGAGAGTGAGAGTGCTGAGGGTAGTGGCGAGGCGGTGAGTTCAGAGGATATTGATTCTATGATAAAGGAACTCGAGGCTATGGGCGAGGAAGAAACTGAAGCAGGAG
>QMTG01000059.1 GCA_003649915.1 Thermoplasmata archaeon | reverse complement strand
TTTTGCCATACAGGATGAATATGCACCGAAATCGCATCTTTTACACATACAAACACCAACATATTCTTCCATAAATATCACAGCAAATGCAACGGATGAGTATGCAATGGTTGGCGAGTACCCAATTGATGTTTTGGTCACAGACCTGATGGCATGGGAATTCACTATTACGTGGAGAACAGAAGATAATGTATCAGGGTACGTTATATGGGGCACAGACCCAAATAATTTATCAAACACTGCATATGATGATAGGGGAAGCGATTATAAGGGGAGAACACACAGGTGCAGAATATCTGTGGATAGGAGCAGAACATACTATTACTTCGCCATAGTGTCAAACGGTACGGTATATGCCGATGGGTATTCACCATGGCGCGTAAAAACTCTGCCTTCCTTGCAGCAAATACCAGATGTTCATACACTGATAGGGAGAGTAACGACAAAGAACGGCAAACCTGTGGTTGGTGCGCTGGTGTATTTAAAGATTAAAAAATCAGATGTTGGCTTCTCATACCCATTATCTGCGATAACAAATGATACGGGGTACTATATGTTTTCATTAAGTAAAGCCAGATGGTCATACAACCCGGCAAATACGCTATTTAGTTCTGGAGATGAGATATACATGGGCATTTCATCGCAGTTTGATGGGTCAAAGCCGTTATTAGACCCATTAACCTTATTTTACGCAGGAACTGTTAGTGATGATACCCCGCAATACATGCCCACGTACACTGTGGATTTCCCGCAAGTAATCCACGCATCGATTAACAGATGCTTGAACGAGTCTTTAAATGTGACCTTGGACATTTTAGGGGCAGATGATGTATTGAGGGTTAACCTAACGTACAATGCGAGCGGCACCATACACAATGTAAGCATGATTAAGGAGCATGAGGAGACTAAAAACAATCTTTCCTTGCAGAGATGGAAGTATGTTGGCGAGAGATTGTGCTCGGACACCAATACCACTGTGGTGTGCAATTTCACAGTAGTTCTCAGTAACGGCACGGAACTGTTTTACAATAGAACTTACAAGAAAAACCTGAAAGGGGTAGATTACGTAGAGCTCTGGTACTCATATTCATACGATAACCGCTCTTTTAGTTCTTACACTCTTTTTGGTAGGGATTATGAGCCCAGCGATGATTGGTCATGGAACTTTACGTTCCCGAACGGCTCAGGCTATTACAGATTTTACAGTATTGCCGAGGATTATGAGAACAACAGAGAGGAAAAGGGCGGGTACGATGCCTGGTGCAGATACTGCAAAGAAAAGAGAGTATACAATGTTAACCTTGATACATACTACCCAACAATTAGTAGTGCACTGGTTGAGTGCAGAAATGGGGATAGAATCTGGGTATACACAGGAATATACAGGGAAGATTTTGAAATTAACAAGAGCATGACCATTGAGGGAAAAGGTCAAGTCAGCATAATTGTGAGTAGTGGGATACGTGTATATGCTAAAAATGTGAGTATGCAAAATTTGACAGTGTTTGGTGGAGATTACGGAATCTATATTGAGAATTCCGGCGATAACAGAATAATCAATTGCACAATTTATTCTAACGCTCTTGCAGGGGTTTACTGTAAGAACTCGCATAATGTTGTGATAGAGCATTGCATTGTTTTCGGCAACAAGGACGGCATCTACATGCTCGGATGCAGTGATTGCACGATTATGAGCAATATTATACACAGCAACACGAATTACGGTCTTGCCATTATTGACAGCACTAATTTCAGGGTTTGGAGCAACGAGTTGGGAATCAATGGCCGAAATCTTGTGGTTGGTGGCGGGGCTATGGCGAACTATGACCACGAAATTGCCGAAAATAACACGGTCAATGGTGGTGCTGTTCTCTATAAGTACGATTGGGCAGGCACAATATCCGGCGATTATGCCACCGCAATACTCGCCTACTGCAATATCACGGGTGCCTCAACGCTCAATATCTCATACGGTGATGGTCTCACGCTCGTGCACTGCTGGAGAGGAGACTGGGGTGGCGAGATAGGTGGCAATTTTGTCAAGAACAATATCGGGATTGAGGTTATTGGGTCGAGCATAAACATAAACAACGCGTACATTTATAACAATAAGGAATGGGGGATAAAAGCCACGGATAGCAGCGGGCTGATTGACAATGCCGAGTTGCATTATTGTGGCATATCTTTGCTAAATTCCTCCTACACGATAAAAAGCGGTGTGAGCGTAACAGACTGCAAAATTGGCATACTAATTGGAGGCAATGATGGCGGTGCTATAGATAGCGTGCACATAGAAAGGTGCGGTGTTGGTATAAGCGTTACGAGCAGCAGTGGGCTGACGATTGAGGACGCATATATTGCGAACTGCAGTACTGGCATATCGCTTAGTTCCTCGTCGCATATCAAGGTTACAGGAAATGTTATGAGTAATTGCGATATGGCAATTTATGTGGATTCTGAGTACGATAATACAATAAGTGGGAACACTGCGGATGGTTATGCAATAGAGTATTATTACAAGCTGAGCAATACGAGCATTAGCGCTGGAGACGCTGCAATAGTTATCGTTGCCGAGTGCTATAATATTACGATTAGCGCCATAGTGCATGAGGGTTACTTCGCCATATACGAATGCAGGGCAGTGGTCGCAAATATCACAGCCTATAACAGCACGGTGGAGGTAAAGCACAGTTTTAGCCTGGTGCTCAAGAACATCACACTGGAGAATAGCGGCATAGAGATATTGGAGCGCAGCACGAACGTGCAAATAACGAATGCAAACATTTATGGCTCAGAGTACGGCGTTTATGTTGGTGATGGATGCGCTAATATAAACATGTCCGGCGGGTATATACACGACTGCAATTATGGGCTGAGGGTAGTTGGTGGAGGGCATAACTCAATATATAAGGTTGGGATATACAACAACACCTATGGCGTGTATTTTGAACGCTCTGCCTACAATTTGATAAAGAATTGCACGATAAATTACAACAAATACGGTGTTTATTATTCAGGCGCGTATAAGAACACGATAAGGTACTGCAATATATACAACAACAAATACTTTGGCGTGAACGCCACATACAATGAGCCTATAACCATAGATGCGCGATATAACTGGTGGGGAAGTAGTGATGGACCTGGTGGTGCTGGACCAGGAAGCGGCGATAACGTTACCGAGTATGTGGATTATTCCAATTACTTAAGCAATAATGTTAAGTACTCCTCACGCGTTCTCCTTGTTCTTCCCAAGGAAATTGTGGGACAAGAATATGAACTGCTCACATACCAAATAAAACTTTATGGTATTCCTGTTAATAAAGCAAAAATTAGCATTGCCTCGCCCTCATGGGCCACATATCAGAACGGAAAAATTGTATTATTGCCAAAACATAACAATATTGGCGACACAACTCTTTCCATAACCCTCGCTTCCGATGGAGTTGTAATGCGCAAGCCCATACGGGTGCACATTTCTCCAGCGCGATTGTGCTTTATTCTCAACGTTTCTTTGGAGAACAATGGACACCTTGAGGTTTTAACAGATAGCGGTACCGTAGAACTCGGTGCTCAAATAAGGGATTGCAATAACCGCGCATATTTCGTCTCATTAGGCGATAATAGGTATATTGTATATGTGTACTCGAATATCACAAAGATTGTATGCTCTGGAACCTATAAGGTAAAGGTGACACTCAATTTGTATGGGAGGGAAGCTAATACGTGGAACATTGAGGGTAAGAGTGAACATGCCGAGTATGTTTTTGATTACAGCAATGGTTTTGTCGGCAGTATGAAGCAGGCAAGGATTGAAAGCATGAAAAATGAGGAGCGTTATGGGCATTATGTGCCACCACTAACACCAGCCCTCACGATAATAATTGCACTTTTGATTTCGTACATTATAGGTGCAATCATCACAAAGAAACAAGCCTTCTAAACCTATCATCAAGTGCTATAGCAGAGAAGTCTTTGTCCGTTCGTGCGGCTTCCTTCAGTCTTGGATTTAGATTTAATGCCTTTTCAAGGCTCTCGTATGCATCACTTCTTCTTCCCATCAGCGCGTAAGCACACGCTAGATTGTAGTACGCCTTTGCATAGTTCGGCTCAATATCCAGTGCTTTTCTGTAGTTTTCGACTGCTTCGGAGTAATTACCAATATCAGCCATGAGCACACCCAAATTATTCCAAGGCTTTGCACTCCTTGTGATCTCGATAGCGCGCTTACATGCCTCTGTGGCTTTATCTATGTAATTTCTTGCTTCATACTCCTCCATGCCAGCAGCAGTTTCACGATACGCCACTGCCAGATTGTTCCATGCCTCACCAAAATTCTTATCAACTCTAACAGCGCTCTCCAAGTTCTTTACCGCTCTCCCATAATCCTCAATCTCCATGCATGTAGTGCCCATGTTGTAGTACGGTAGCGCGTATTGCTCATTTATCTTTATTGCCTCTCTGTAGCACTCAAAGGCTGCATCGTACGCTTTCATATCAGCATAAACGTTCCCCTTGTTATTCCATGCAGTTACGTGCTTCGGATTTAGTTCCAAGGCTCTTTCAAAACACTCAATAGCGCCGTACATATCCTTCATATAATGCTTTGCCACACCCATATTGTTCCAAGCATCTGCATACCCTGGATTTAGCACAAGTGCGTATTCATAACACTTTATTGCCTCCTCATACTCACCCTTATCAATATACACATTACCCATATTGTTCCATATAACGGGATTGTCTGGGAAGTGGCTTTTGGCAGCCTTGTATGCAATAAGGGCTTTATCGTACTTTTCAAGAAGACGATAGCATACACCCATATTTATCAAAGCCCACACATTTCTCGGATTTACGCTATAAGATTTTGCGTAATAGGGTATTGCATCACCAATCTTACCTTCTTTGTGTAGAAAATAACCGTATGAGAACCAAGTATCGTATTTGTGTTGTGTGGAGTTTATAAAGCCGTTTAACAGGCCATTTAACGCACCATTATTTGCACCAAAATTATTCCTTTTTGGGCCGTTCAGACCGCTCCGCAGACTACTTGGCCCATTCATGGGGATAATAAAGGTTTTCAATCATTTAATAATTTGCGGTGCGGGACAACTTTTTGCATACCTTTAAGAAACATGGAACATACACGCTATACAGGATCCAACAGCATATGGTAAAATTTGGGAAAAGACAAGGGCTAGATGCCGACAACTAGAAAATCTCCATCTTAGGCCCATAGAAATCAGCACGGATAGCATTAATCGTGAGTATTTAAAAGGTCTTTATTAAAGTTGTATCTGCCGCTAACTGCTTCTTTGTCGCCTACTGGAAAAATATAAAGACAATTATAAATATTGCATACCAATCATCAATGCTGTAAGACATTAACGATTGAGCGCTCTTCCTGTTAAGGTAATCCATATCTATACATACGACTCTATCAGCGACCAATATTCGTTGGCAACATCGTGTGTATTTGGAGGCGTAGCTGGCTGCTCGGTAACTTTTGTAAGACACTCAAACGTGATGCATCCACTCAGATACATTCCGTGAATCCAAAAAAGACCATCAATTCTAAACTGATATGTAACTATACCATCAGCAGTTTGCACTTCGCATGCCATATTAATAATCACCTCCCTTGCACTGTAATCATTAAAGTACACTTCATCGTTTGCCTCCACAACAATACTTATTGCCGAACATGGGTCTACAACAAAAGCATTTGCGCTCATATCCCTTATGTAATTCTCAAGGTCATCGGTGTACTCCTCAAGTACATAGTCATCGGGCAATGCATAGCAGCGACAAGTGCCTATGAGTATTAAATTATAAATATATACTTGCTCTAATTCTTTTTCTCCCTCCGACTCTGGCTGAATGTCCTGTAGGTCATACCCCTCAATATACTTTGCACAGTAAGATGTATAGATAACTTTATCCGTCCGCCCTTCTGCAATTCCGATATCAATATCATCGGATGTGTCAAACCCCAATTTTTGAACTGCTAATGCCCCGGGATGGTGCATAGAATCTTCCTTAGCGGCAGGATCAGTTATTTGTAATATATGAGATATATTTATGTCCACACCGTATATTGCATCAATGTAATAATTATCATTATCTTCGGACTTGAGGTATACCTCAAGATAGAACTTACTTGAATTACGACCAAACTTTGATACCTTTACTGGATTAAATATCTTCTGGATAACTTTTCTTGCCGGAACATTGACACGCATTTCATCACTATATTTACCCTCACCCCCTGATGCACAGATTTTGTACTTAACAATTAGCGTTGCAGGCGAGTCATCTGCGTTTGCAATTTCAACCCTTAAACACAGATACGAATCATCAGGTATACACTTCACCTCTGCGCTTTGATTGGCAGCGTCCCTCCACCAACGGTAAGATGCAAAGTAATAACCTAACTCTTTTCTGCCATCCCACTGGAACCATATTTCGCTCCCCATCTTCCTGGCTACGTTATCTCTAAATACTGTAGCGTTTTCCGAGTAAACAAATGTCAGGCCTCTTATGTCCTGCTTAGAGCCAGATGGGATGTTTACGGTGTATAGGGATACTTTGTCTGGGGGACTTGCTGGAACGGCGAGAGTGATGGGTACTCGATGCCCAGTTTCATTGAATAACTCATCCCATGATTTCCTAATATACATGCCCCTTGATGGATCGTGTATTATGAAAGTATCACCTTCATAGCCAACAACTAGGACCATGTGTTCCTTTAGGAATAACATAACGGGCATGTCTTGACAAATATAGTTTTTGAGTTTCTTCTTAAGTCCTGTTACAGACTTCACTGGTAGCCATATACTTCTTTCCGGTTCTGTACCAATATTTGCCCAAACTATGGATTTCACGCTAGAGCCCATGTAAAATGTCAATGCATGTAATCCCTCATTTCCTATGCCAAAGTATGCTGCAATCTCCCATACTTTAGGTGTAACAGAAGCGTAATAGGGATCCTTATAGTATTTGAAGAGCATGGCAAAACATGTTGCCCAGCAATACTCGGTATAACCCTGATTATAATAGGG
>QMTG01000058.1 GCA_003649915.1 Thermoplasmata archaeon | reverse complement strand
GCCTATACTATACTTTCGTCCCTTTATCGTCTTCAAGCCCTTTGCCATATATTTGGCTGTATCAGTTCTTATCCCCATTCGTCGTGCAACTTCTCGCACTGGATTTTTTGTAAACGACAGCAATAATGTTCTAATTTTTTCGTAAGACATGCGTGGCACATCTTCTTGCTGTCTTTCTATTTCGATAACCTGCTTGGACGGTTCTTGTGATATAACCTCTGCTTGCACTTCTGGAATTTCAGGCGTTTCTTCTATTTCTTTAGGTACAGGTGTACTTATTTTTTTCTTTTCTTTAGGCCTGGCTGTCAACTTACCAAATTTCTTGTTAGCAAGTTCATCTACAGATGATACGCCCAATTCACGCATAAATTGGCGTGGTATGTGAGTAAGTACTTCAATGGGCTTGCCTTCAATTGGCGTTGAAGCCCTTGACAAATTAGACCTGCCTTTTGTTTGCGCACAGTACACTTGAACATATTGATTTATGTCGTCTCTTTTTACTTCTAACGCAAAACCATCTTTTGTTCTGCCAAGGAAATAAGCGGGTCTCGTTGCCCACTCTTCAACCCACCAGTGGTCTGGCTCCGTCAAATCATCAATTTCTTCATCATAACGCCTTCGCAATAGATTATCTCTTGTTCTGCGTGCTAAAATAGCATCTTCTCGGCTAATAGCGTCTTCAAAAGGTATCAATGGCAATGTGGCGTGAACAATTAGACAATCCTGCTCTTGTACCATTCCTGACACAACTATGTGCCTTTTACCCCTTGACACTATTTTGACAATTCGCAAGGGGTCATTGACAACGTACCATTCGCCGATCTGAAAATCATCCAACGTCCCTTCGCCCCTTGTTATCAGGTCGCTAACTACTCTGATGTCTGTGTGTTTTGCCATTGACTTGCTCCTTCAGGTAAATTCTTTCTTGTAGCACCAGTTAGTACCTCACCAACCGATTGACCAGTTAGCCCGCCACCCGCTCCACCAGCACTTATCGGTGCTGTTTCAATTTCGCCAGTGGCAGGTTTGTTTGCTCTAAACACAGACACATCTTCTATGCCAAATTTACGCAATATCCAATTGATTGCTTTATTCCAGTCAACAGGATAAACGCCCGTTGCCTGTTTGAGAATGTTAAATACCCCAATAGCAGTTTCTCTACGTTGTGCTTCAGCCTCCTTTGTCGCTGCCTCTATGTCCACTACTAAATCTATCCTTTCAGGTATATCTTCAGGTGCTATCTGCTGAAAACTTACTCCATTTTCGTCTGTTATCTTGACTGTCATCTGTAATTGTCCAAATCTTCTATACAATTGCAAGAACGTCGTCGCAGCCCATTGTAGCATTCTACCAACAGTTTTTCTTCTATCTTCAAGTCTACTAACGTGCGTACCTGCTCGTATAGAACTTTCTGTAGCAGATATTCTATGCGGGAACGGTGCGCCCGTATCCTGCGGGTCTGCGCCAATTATCCAACGCAACTGGTCAAGAAGTATTTGTCTGTAATCAATGAGCGATTGCGGTATTGGCGGAGACTTTATCTCGTGCATATTGGCAATAACTTCAGGTGGCAATTCTATCGTCGTCAAATCAGGATTGTTCAATTTGCTTTTATCCACTGAAGTGAGCATGCCTTTAGGCATAGGTATCTTGATTGTCGGGTGTCGTTTTATGTGTTCTCTGATGTAGTATTCAACAGTAGCAAGTGCGTCAAGAATTGGTTTGGCTAACTGTAAAGTAGGTAAGCCGTGAACTTGGTCGGGATTGTGTGTAAACGGTCTGGTAACGAACGGATAGTAAATGTCTATTTCAGGATATTCCCACTTACCTTTATGCAATAATTTTCTGCCGTTTTCAGCAGGTATAACAATTCTTTCTCCAGTCGTGAAGTTATGAATATCCCAAATTTTTGCAACCATATCTTCGTAAGGCACAGCACCCTTCAAGTTGCTCTTCAGGGTAAAAGGCGACAAGCCTTCAAGGTTATCGGGTTCAACATTGCGGTAATGTAATTGGCGTAAAGTCTTTATTCTCATTATCTTCAATTCTGCTTCCCACGCTCGTTCGTGCCACGGTCGAGTAGGATCGTAGATAAAGTGCGACGGTGGAATTCGCTCAAGTACAAACCTTTCAGTTTGAAAAACCATCCCCCTGGCGATATGAGCATAGATATGTTTACGTAGTGCTTCAAATTCCTCTGTACCTAACGGCACTTGGTCAAGATAGTTGAGATGGTTTTCGATGTGAATATCGTCCATATCATCTTCGGCAACCTGTGCTGATAAGGGATTGGCATGTTCTTTTTCTATTCTTTCTAACTGCTCTGCCTTTAGTTCGTCGGAATATTTTCTCTGCTGGTCGTATCGCAGAATAAAGAGTGGTTTATAGACTGCTTTTGCGATACCAATACCGTAAACGAAATCATCCATTTGCAATTTCATAGAGGTTGGAACGATATGGCTATGTGGTGAAGAGAAGAATTTGCGTACCAGTTGAGCGATTTTATCACCCAATTGACTACTACTCTCTACATGAACGAACGGCACAGCAGGCAAAGAACCACGCAAAACTGCTTCAAAGAGTGGCAAAAGATAAGGCAGATACAATCTCTTTTTGGTCTTTCTCTCTGCAACTGTGTTGTCAATGTAGGGAATAAGTTCTTCGGCAGTTCGCAATCTTTCTTCAAGCCGAATAATTTCTTTGGCTTCAGCGATGTAATCGTACCATCGCTTTATTTCGTCTTCTTCATTGTTTATTTGCAAAGCGAAATCTTTATATTTGCCTACTGTCATTATTTAGACCTCTACTAATTCAATTTCTTCCTGTTCGTCTTCCTGACTATTTTCTAACAAACCAGCCTGCCTTGCAACTCTTTGTGCCATATTGTCAATTTTCTCAATTTTAGGCGGTGGGCTGTAAAGTTCAACTGTATTACGCAATTGTTGTGCCACGTAAGCGGTTATCATTCTTGCCATTAGGGCATCGTCATGTTGACCTGCTGGATGAGTAAGGGTAAGAGTTTTTTCATCGGTAATCCACGCAGCCATTTGCCTGACGGCGACTTCGACTGCCCAGTCCATCTCGCCCGCAGCAGTTTGTTTCATTGTAAATGCAACCAATGCCGTCTTTGTCTGATTGGTCGTCTTCCAGCCGTAATCCTCTATCCTGCCAGTTGACCGCAAAGATAGCATCTTTGCAGAAACGTATATCTTTGGATATCGCCAGTTTTGATAGTTTCTACCTAACAACGTCCATATAACACCTTCAGCAGCAACAGAGTTTCTTTCTGGTGCTATTGTAGCAGTGTTGTAGTAATACCCAAGTGCAGCGAGTATCTGCGCCCAGTGTGGCATCTGCCATCTACCCATTATAAAGGCAGCGACTTTGCCAGTTTCTAAACATTCAACGAAAGCAGCGTCGTAATCAGACGCTTCACTTTCGCCCCACTGGACATCTGCGCCTATGCAGTAATGATAATTAGGATTAGGTTTTTCAAATATCTGTAAACTACCACCTTCACTTTCGACGAGTTTGAAGTTTCGTGGATTATCTGTCATTGAAGTAAGTATTTCACCGCGCCATGCTGGTTCTCTGACAGTTTTGTACGCTTGAGCAACTTGTTCAGCGGTAAAGACGTTCTTACCACCTGAACGGAATGCTTCTTGTTCGGTAGCGGGGAACTGGCGTGTAAATTTCTCTTCATCGCCAGCAAGTTTGGATTGTATGTATTCACGTCTCCACGCTATTTGCTCAATAGTAGCACCTGCTCGCAGTAAATTTTCTTCGTAAGGCGTTAGATCATCTACTTTCGCCCCTTTTATCGCATAAGAAGGTTCTAAATACCACGGCAGAAAGATTGCTTCAAAATTAGATATTCCTTCTTTGGCGCGATAATAGAAGTTATACCACCAGTCGCCCACCTGATTGCCTGTGCTTTCGATAATGATAATTCCGCTCCTCGGCACGGAAGCAAATGTTTGTTCTTGTACCGAATCAGCATTTTGCCAGTAGCCAACTTCAGAATAATGCAAAAATTGCAAGGCAAACCCTGTACCTGGCAATTTGCCTTCTGCTGATGCAATGTAATACCGTGATTGTAGTAGATCGAAAAATAATTCTTTAGCGTTAGAAGCAGCCAGATGTGGACGTAGTGGTGCTGGTGTCTGATTGTACCAGATTTTCGCTCTTCTCAACCATTGACGAGGTAGGTCTAATTTATCTGCAATTGACAATACATAAACATCAGGATGCGTCATTGCATAATGCTGTGCCAACGCACAAACAAAAGTTGAAATACCCAACTGGCGTGCTTTCAGGATAGCCAGCCTTATCGGTTGTTTTTTCTTTAGTCTCTCTTCGATCTTTGACCATATAATCTGTTGAGCCTTATTGGGAATTAGTGGCACTCTTGAAGGTTTGCCAGAACCGTCAAGTAAATCCTGCCTTTTGGGGACTGTCCAATAACTGGACATAAAAAAGATAGGCGAACGAATGTACTTACCAAGTTGTGAGGCTATCCTGTCCATCGTCCTCCTGTTCGACCTGCGAACTTTCGGGTAAGTTGGCTTGTTTAGACGAGAGATACGCTTTTATCTGTCCTTTAGTAATTTCAATCTTATCAGCCTGCTGTATTTGAGCAAGCAACGTCTCAAAAGACGTTTGACCTTCTTCATTAATCACTTCTGCCATTGGTTTGCCAAGTAATCTATCAAGAACTTCTTTTATCGCTATCATATTGCCTTCTTTGGCTTTTTCGATGAGTTTTCTAACGACTGCTTCTATATCTTCAGGTTTGATTGTATTGTAAAAGGTTTTGGCGAACTGGCGTCTTTTCTTAAGTATCATGCGTCTCTCTACCGAAGCAGACGCATTGCCAGGTATCATGTCAGTTATCGAATGTCTCGTATACGGTCTTGTAATTTCTTTTTCCATCTTGTATAATAGAACACAAATGGTACAATAAGTCAACAATGGAAACGCCAGGCACATTTTACATCGGCTATCCATCACGCAAAAGCGAAATAGTACTCTACTTCGTTGGCGACTTACACATCGGCAACAAAGCAGTTTCTAAATCCAAACTAAACGCAATACGCAACGAAATCTTGTCCGCCGATAATCACTTCGTTATTGGAATGGGTGATTATGCAGACTACATCAACTTCGACGATAAACGCTTCAGATCGCAAATAGCGGATTTCACGATTGAACAAGCAGGTTCGTTAGGATTGGAACTCACTCGGCAGGTCAAAGAGTTTTTTGAACCGTTCAAGGACAGAATACTTGGCTTATGCTGGGGTAATCACGAAGAGAAGTATTTCGCTTCGAAACAGCAATATCAATTACATCAATGGCTATGTACCGAATTAGGCGTACCCAATTTTGGCTATAGTGCATTGTTTGACATTGCTTTTATGCGCCCCTACAAATTGCGACTGGTTCGTCCACCTGGCATACTCAATAGTGAAGGTAAAAGTTGCTGGACAGTACGCTTATTTGTTCATCACGGTGCTGGCTGTGCAATTACTTCGTCAGGTAGAAGTCGCACTCTTGAAAGGTTGATGGAATTGACGGATGCTGACATTACCGTCGCTGCACACTTACACGGTGCAAAAGTTGAAAGTAAAGTACGCCTTACACTTTCAGGTAAACGAAAAGACAAACTATCAGAAAAGCGTATATTTGGTGCGTTGACGGGTGCGTATCTGCGTTCTTACGCTGAAGGATTGACTACTTATTCAGAGAGAAAAGCGTATTATCCGACAGTTTTGGGGTCAACTAAAATAGTGATACAACCTGATAAAGAAGACATACAGGTAATTGTACCGTAAACTTACTTCCACACCTTGCCAGCAGGTAAAGGTGGTCTAATCATCTTATCGGCTACAACTACTTCATCGAAATCCGCCACAAAGCCTGGAGGCGTATTATATATACCGCCTATTTCAATTTTATTTAGAGTAGCAAACATGTCGTAATTATCTAAACCAGTCTTTTCAATATCTAATATTCCATCTATATAGAGGCGAACTGCCCCGTCAGACGCCGTAGAAGTAGTCGCTCTTTGCATTTCAAATCCCAACCAGTACCAGTCACCAGTTAGCACTTTTATTCCTGTACCCCAACCTAAACTATCATCATCTTTTCTGTATAAGAATTGCGAATTCCCGTCAGTAAGGATTTTGTAGTATAGTATAGTTTTGGAGTTGCCATTAACTGCTAGAAACGTCAAAGCGGTATCACTGGGGGCATCTGTGAACCTTTGGGTAAAACAAATATAAACACTTTCACCAGGTAATATAGAAACATTCAATCCTGTTTTATACACATAAGCGTATTCCAGGTTCTGGACACATGTTAAACGCAAACCATACTGTCCACGATACAAAAAAGAAGCGTTTTCGCTCTGGTTTATGGTGCTATCTCCATTTTCATAGACGCCTGTCCAGTTGCCGAAGTTTTCTACTTCGTTGAGTGTCTGAAAGTATATTCTGGGTTTCACTTTCTATCTCCTTGATAGATTGCAATTCGTCCTGCAATATCTTCAACGCTTCACTCATCTTATCGGTATTAACAATCGCACGCCATTCGTTATCCAGCCCACGAAAGAATTTGGAGTTTCCCTGCTGATGAACGAGAACCATAGTCGTTTCAGCAGGCCTGTATACCTTCAGTGTTGGCAAATCACCTCGTCGAAATTTTCTCATCAATTCTTGCATCATGATAACGCCACTCCTGTATTACCCATCACTCGCCAGCGAAGAGTACTACCCCACTTGACTGATATTAGCAAAATAGTATCTCCATTGGCGTCGAAAGTCATTTGCGTATTACCGTCGGCGTTTATCGCATTACTGGCTGTAATCGTGCAGGTTGAGCCTACTTCACCTTCATGACCCACAATCATAATCGCCCTGCCTGCTTCAGGTGGGTAAGGTCCATTACGGGTTTTATTGGCCCCGCCTGTACAGAAAACAGTACAGATACCACTTTTGGATACGTCAATCGTGCCACCGTCGCCAGGGTCGCCTATTGTATTTTCAAACAGATCCCTGTAGTGTATCCAATCACCTAATTGCTGGAATAAATCCTCTGCTATAGT
>QMTG01000057.1 GCA_003649915.1 Thermoplasmata archaeon | reverse complement strand
TTAGAACATATAGTACACCCATAATAACATAATACACAAATATGACGATAGCAACAGCAAGTATGAGCCATGAAATCAGCAAAGTAGTCGGGTTTTTGCCCATGATAAGAAAAAACTGCAGTTTCTTACTTAACGTTTTTGGATAAATTGTAAATAAGTGGCTGTATAACCTCTGTAACTCCCCTTTATTCGCGTATCTTCACAATAATCAAAACCATAATATACATTGTGCATATTCATCAACGGAACAGTAAGGGCCCGTAGCTCAGCTAGGTGGAGCGGCAGGCTCTTAACCTGTTGGTCGTGGGTTCGAATCCCACCGGGCCCGTATCTTTTTGGCACCACACAATTTTAGAATATAAAGCATTATTGCTGCCTTTTTCCAATATTTGAACCTATATTCCAATCTCTGTATAAACCGTTGCTACGCCCGCCATTAGAAACACAGAGGCGTTTCCCAGCGCACCTATTTGCCTGGAAAATTCAAACGCTAAGGTGCTGTACTCTCCGAGCACACATCAAGAATTGTGGCGAATACTAGTGTGGCAAAAATACTCGTGTATGTGGGTCCCATGTATTGGATGAAAAAGCTGCCTTGGAATGTATGCTCTTGCAGCAGAGGCTAAGATTATACCTATTACTATCTACAAGATAATCATATTAGCCAGTTGCCAGGAACTTTTCATAACATCATGTATTACTCGGAATCCATTGAACTTAGATGCACTCCTGCTGTGCTCCGCATGATTATGGTGATGTAGTCTTTGTTCTTACCAATTATGGACATTGCACTTCACAAAACCGCTTTTATCAAGCATCTGGTATATTACATCAGTTACCAGCGCTATGAGCATTGCAGATAGTATGAATATTAAGCCCTTAACACCGAATAAGCCTATAAGTATCAGGGTTATCGGAAGGTTTGCCCATGGAGAGGCAAGAAGGAATGCAATAACTGACGGGTGTAGATGTGCTTTTTTTGTAAAGAGCCATGGAAATTGCGAGTATGCCATGAGAGCATGCAGATGATAGAAAACCTAGACCGATAGCATGAAGTATAGTCCTTTTATTATGTGAGGCAAGACACTTCACAATGTACACATCTGGAACGAAATAGTCTATGACGCCACCAACTAGAATGCCTACAAGCGTTGGAAGCCACATTATTTTTGTGTAATTAATCATCGCGTATACGAAACTTTGCGTCAAATACATATGAACGTTTTCAAGGGCAATGTTGGCTGCGAATAGAATACTAAATGAGTATTATAAAATATTCTTCTTGTACCACACATCCTGCGCTCTACAAGTATGAGTGTTGCTTTCAGCATTAGTGAAGATAGTTTTTATCACGAACCATCTTTTTCGCTGTCATTGGAGGACAATATTCATACTTTCTCCCAAACAAATTTAATGAGCAATGTTTCTTTATACAATGATATGGAGGATGGAAGAGGACATGCAGATGCGAGAGTATTTGCGGGCACTTATGAGCAAGATATTGCAAGGGCAGCATCACTAATTAGTAGTGCGAAGCACGCAATAGCACTTACAGGTGCAGGTGTATCTGTGGAGAGCGGAATACCCACGTTCAGGGGAAGAGATGGGCTTTGGAATAAGTACAACCCCATAGAACTTGCAACCCCAGAAGCATTTGCTAGGAATCCTGTTCTCGTATGGAAGTGGTATGCATGGCGTATAGGTCTTGTGATGAGTGCTGTTCCCTCAGCAGCACACAGTGCACTTTACGATATGGAAAAAATGGGAGTTATTAAGTGGGTGATAACACAGAACGTAGACGACCTGCACGAGAGGGCAGGGAGCAGAAACGTCGTGCATCTGCATGGTATAATATTGAGGGCTAGATGTACAAAGTGCGATTATAGCATCTGGTGGAATGATGTGCCAAAAATACCACCTATCCCTAAATGCGAGAGTTGTGGAGAACCACTACGACCCGATGTTATCTGGTTTGGCGAGCCATTGAACGAGGAGGCGCTATCGAAGGCTTGGGGTATTGCCCAATCTTCAGACCTCATTTTAGTCATTGGCACATCAGCAGTAGTATATCCAGCCGCAGCCATACCTCTTGTTGTGAAAGAAAACGGTGGAAAGATTGTGGAGATTAACCCTGATGTAACACCTCTCACCCCCTATGCGGATGTGTATATAAAAGAGGGAGCAAGCTATGCCCTGCGAAAAATATTGGAGGCGCTAAAGAAGTAAACTAAGGCTGCGAGCAATGTTTGCAAAGCAACTCAATAGTTCTGATAACAACGTATGCGTAGGATAGTACTGCGATTATAATTAACGATATCAGCACGGATTGTACGTAGAGTTGAGATGCAAGCGAGAATATGAATAGTATGAATATTCTTACATCACGTGATGCAATCGTTGGTATGCTTCCTGCAATCACAGGATGAACGCCCAGATGAGACCTTCCAGCGGAGTGCAGGTAACTGACAAGCAGGCATCCTGAGAGCGCTAACATACAGACAAAAAAAGTAATGTGCTCCGCGGATGTGTGATTGAAAACATACACAGATGCGCCCATGATTATAGCAATGTCAGAAAATCTGTCCAATATTGTGTCCAAAAAAGCTCCTCGTTTTGTTGCAATACCCCTCGCCCTGGCAATCTCGCCGTCAACTCCATCTAAGATTGATGACATTTGTGCTATTATTCCTCCAAGTATTGCATAATCAATTACATAAAAAATAGGAGCAAAAAGGGATACAATGAACGAAAGCACTGTCATTTCATTCGGGCTTATGTTTATTTCTTTTTCAACAATCCATCCCGATATCTTGCTTGATATTCTTCTGTTTATTGTCTTTGATATTATACCATCAGTGTTTTTCATAATTTCCCTCCAAAATCCGTTGCACAAGGTCTGTTGAAAGCAGTTTGTTAATATCCTCCATTGTGTCCACCTCCATCCACCTCTCCCCACCACAATCCGCCACTCTAACATCCAGCCCATAATCTACACACCTTTGAATTAGCTGATAAAGATGCACTTCTCTCTTCCATTTCAACCTTCTTGCAACATCATAAACACTCCTTCCCATGATAAAAACTCCCATATCTATAAAATCATATTCTTTGAGATTTTTGTCTATTCTTAGTACGCGGTTATTATCAGATTGAATCTTACAACTCTCGCCGAGGTCAACGCAATCCCAGCATTTACTCCCCGCAACGATTATATCACCATTTTCACCATACGCTGCCAGAGTACTCAATACATTGGTGGGATAAAACGTGTCAGCACAACTTACAAAAAATCTATCAGACGTATGCTCCTCCGACAGATACAGGGAATAAGCGTTCCCTCTTTCCACCTTATCATTTTCTATCACCACAAAATCATCGCATAAATCACCAACGATTGCACGGCATTCTTCCGCGTACCCTTGAGGCACGATTATTATAAATTTCCTAACACCTCCACTCATTAAGGTTGTTAGCGGATAAATTAGCATTGGGTGTCCACGTATGGCATAGAAAGCCTTCGGCACGGATGCAACCTTTAGCCTCTTTCCCATGCCTGAAGCAAGCAATACAGCCTCATCGTATTTACCGCTCACACCGTCCCACCCTTGCTCACAGCAGGAAGACCTGCCCATTTTCTTAATGCCTCATACGCCAATATTCTGGGCATGTTATGACTGTTTGCAGGTCCCGGGCTTTTCATGTAGAATGCGTTCACTTCGTACACCGTACCCCATTCACCCCTCTTCAGTGCTATTTTCCCCAGTCTAACCAGGTCTACAAGCAGTCCTGCTAACGATGGGCTATCATTTATCCTAGCATTTACAACGATTTCGTCAATGGCTCCGTTGAAGTTTATATACTCTATGTGCATTGCCACAAACTTTTTATCGCCCAAAGGCTCGAGAAAACCTGTGGGCTTTATGTAGTGCGGGGTTTCATATCCGAGTATGTCTCTAACAATACTGGACTTTGTTACCTCCTTGCTCTTGTTTCTTCCCGAGTCTGTGAGCGCCAGAAAATCCATATTTCCTCCTATATTGAACTGGGCAATTGACCTCACATATCTGTTTCTTTGCCCGAGATGTGCCAAGATATCCGCTGTGAGTGGAGTTGCACCAGTAGCACCATCATCCCCAAATATTACAAGTTTTGAGTCTTGGGCAAGGGATACGAATGCAGGGTCATTTGCTATAGGTGTTGGTATGGCGTTGACGAAAACTGCTCCGTTGTTTTCCGAAGCATATACCGAGGCTGCATACGTATAGAATTGTGCAGCACTCAACTTCTCCCTATCGTCACTCTCAATAGCTTTCTCAATATCGTCCCTGCTGCTGAATGTCTTTATTCTTTCCGTTGTGCACACGTTTATTATTACCTCGGCTTTTTCACTCTTCCATTCATCAACAAGTTTATCCACGCAGTTGCTCAGTTTCATTTTTTCTTCCAGCCCATTCGCCTTTATAGGCATGCTTTTCAGGCTATTTAGATGTACACCCCTCCTTATTGTTATGTTTCTTAAACTCTCCGGTACCCCGTTATCCCAGTATCTTTTCACGACATCGTAGACTGTTACACCAACCTTTGTTTCATCCACATCATAACTTCCAACTATTTCTATATCCTCCACCTTCACAGGCAACTCATCGGCAAGGGGAATTCCATAGTAGCCCAAGTCCCCCTTCTTAATTCTTTCAACCCCAAGGGCAAATATGCTCGCCACATATCCCTGACCGAGCACCACCACTCTTACCATCTTCATCACCTCCCCAAACACAGTACTCGGTTTTTCAGGGATGAGCGAGGCAAAATTATGGACGGGTCAAATATACTTAAGGAGCGCTCGTATATAAAAGTTTCGGTCATGGGTGGGTTGCTGAATAGCGAGGAGAGAACACTGCTTATTGCAAATAAACATGATGGAATTTTTTGCTAATGTTCAATGCCAACTAAATTTGGAGTAATATGCTGTGTAAAGCACGAGCATTAAAACATTAAAAAGATTAAAATAAGTGTGCACGATTACGGATGATGATGGAAGAATATGATATAGAGGAGGGCTATTCCCATATAATATACGAGGAACATCCTGCTAGGGTCTATCAGATCTTCTCCTATCTCCTATCCAAAGGCATACCGGGGCTGTGTCTAACCTCAACATACCCAAAAAAACTCACAAAAAGGTATAAGATTGACGAGGCAGAAATAATATGGATATCTGAGACAAAAGCAGAAGGGGCAATAAATCCGCAGAGGTTAGATTTTGAGATTGCAAGGGCAGTAAACAGGTTTATAGAGGCGAATAAGGGGGGTACAATGCTTATAGATTGCATAGAATTTCTCGTATTGAGTAATGGTTTTGATAAAGTTAGGAAGTATCTTAAGAGGTTGATAGACACAGCCTCAATAAACGACATAACTCTGTTGGTCTCAGTTAATCCTGATTCCTTCACCAAGGAAAATTTAACAACGTTGGCGCGAGATTTTGACAAAATAATAGATGTAAAGGAGGTTGAGAAGAAAAGAAAGATAACGGCACGGAGGGCTGAAGGAGAGGTTGTTGAGAAGTATCCCCGAACTGCTATCCCCCCTGCTGCAGGTTCTGCAGGTGCGGCTATTACCCATGGTGCTCCTTCATCAGCTGCGGTTGAAGGGCATCCGAGCACTGCTGTTGCGGAAGGTGAGAAGGCGCATGTTGCAGATGCTGAGGAATGGTTTAGGCTGGGTCTTCAGGCGGATAGGGATGGAAAGTATGAGGAAGCAATACTCTACTACACAAAAGCCCTTAAAATAAACCCAAAAGATGTACGCAGTTTATTCAATAAAGGTGTGGACTTGCTCATGCTTCGCAGACCTGCCGAGGCTCTTGAGTGCTTTGACCGTGCTCTTAAGATTAATCCCCATGATGCAGAAATATGGTCAAATCGGGGAATCGCGCTCAGGGCGCTTGGGCGAATAGAAGAGGCGATAGAGTGCTATGATAGAGCGTTGGCGATAAACCCTAACGACGCTGGTGTGTGGTCAAACAAGGGTGTAGCGCTCAGGGCGCTTGGGCGAATAGAAGAGGCAATAGAGTGCTATGATAGAGCGTTAGCGATAAACCCCAACGACGCTGGTGTGTGGTCAAACAAGGGTGTAGCGCTTCACAAACTCGGCAGGCTCAGGGAGGCGATTGAGTGCTACGACAAAGCGTTGGCGATAGACCCAAATAGAAAGGTTGCTAGGATAAATAAGGAGTACGCACTTAAGGAATTAGGTTTGAAAAAATAGATTTAGGTTGAAGAAGTAGTTTATATAAGGCACGAAGTAGCCTATATAGGCACAGTACGCACCCCCGCGGTTTTTGAGATTTTTTGTGTAATCCTCCAATAATTGTATTATTGCTTGCTCCACCGCATAATGTGTGCTCTTCGCTAAAATTTGTATACTATACCCTCAAAAAACGCATTGACCAACGCTCAAAAACTTCAACGAATCTTATACCCCTTTCAATCCATAAATACCTTCTTGCCATACATTATTATCTTCCAGGCATCTTTTTCATCCCTTCCAATAAAGTGGCTCATTAGCTTGACTACATCTTTATTTTCTTTTGCAAACTTAATCACATGCATGTAATCGCTCTTTCTAGGTCTTGGATCTGCTTCAATGATCTCTACATTAATACCCTTATACTTTCGCTTAATCCCTCTAAAATCAGGATGCTTGTCATAAATATGGTTTAGAGGTTTAACATTGTGCTCAACGAACACATAGATGTTTTTAATACCCAGTTTGCGGAGTAATTTTGCGCCTGGAAGTGCAGCGCATCTATCCATCGGGCTGTGAGCGTTAAACATCATGGCAAGTGCTCCTCTCTCATTTATGGGTATTGATGAGTATTTCTTTGCAAAATACCCAAAATGTCCAATAAATTCGTGCTCAACCATTTTGGCAAGGTAAAAGTAGCAATCTACTCCTTTCGCCCTGAGCATGCACCCTATTATTGGGAGGTGTGGGGCACCAACATTTATGACAAACATATCGCCTATATCTTTTTTAATATTTCTCTTCGCCATAACGTATTCAACACCAAGTGCTAGGGCAACGTCGTTTATATAATCGTATGC
>QMTG01000056.1 GCA_003649915.1 Thermoplasmata archaeon | reverse complement strand
CAATTGCACCGCTCAAAGGACAGTAAGCCGTCTATGCACGCGCTCAAAGAAAGTGGCGATATAGAAAATGCAGCGGATATTGTTTTGTTGATGCACAGACCTGAAAATGGCGAATTTGATGTTGAAAAGAAAGCCGAAAAGATATGGTTGCGGATAGCCAAGAACAGGGATGGTAAAACGACTGCTTGGACGGGCAACGGTGCGATAAGGTTATGGTGGCAACCAGCGTTTACAAGGTTTCTGAACGATAGCAATGATTGGCGAAATTGAAAAAGTCCTCACTGGCGAGCGTATAAATTATTCAATAAACCCATTTTTATCTGCGGGTCGGGGTAATATAGTTATAGAGGAACAAAGCCAGCCCTCGGCGGATTCGGTAAGATAGGCACGGTGGTCGAAGCAGGATAGTGCCGAGGGCTGGCGATGAGTAGAAATAAGAAGGGTCAATCCCTTCTGGGGACGGAGAGCGGTTCAGATTGAACCGAAGGTGAGGGCGGGAACTCCGTGATACTTATTAGGAGATTAGGAATGAGCGTTGCTGTGGCAGGCAGCTGTGGATGGACGAGCAGGGTATATCCCTGCCAATGTGGTGGCGGTGGTGAAGCCCAACCTGTCGCCGAGCTCGCTTACAAATGCGTGCCGTGTGCGAGTGAGGCATGGGCAAGCCACTGGAAGCGGGGTGGGGAATCCCGCAACGCTCATTCAGCTCGCCTACCATGTGTAGGTGGAGTACGGGCGGCGTCCGAGTTGCTCGGCTTCGGGCGCTCGGGCGTCGCTGGCTAATTAGAGGAGATTAGCAATGGCAAAGAGAATAGCAATCATTATCAGGGATGAGGGCAGATTGGCGGTAAAGTCGCCACAAGACCCAGACCATACGACCTCGTATGCTTCGTCGAAAGAAGAGGCAATCGCAAAGTATAAAGAATACTTGAAGAAAAAGGATATAAGTAAGTTTGGCGACTTGGTAAGTTGTGTTGAGAAGATACCAGTGGACGGCACAAATATAGTCCTCACAGGTGTTGTAGTGGGCAATATGCCTAATTGCTCTTTCTTGGTGTGCTGTCCAGAAGTAGGGCGGTGTGAGTGGGGCGATTGTATTTGGAAGGCTATGCGGAAATTGGTTGATACAATCAATAGAGGCTGGGGGCATACTGTTTATCCGAGCCGTGCGTGGGTTGAAGTAATAGAGATAAGGGAGGTGGATAATGGTTGATAGAAATTGCATACGCAACCTTATCGAGAGAACTTTGACTACTTTGCAGGATAGTATATCCGCTATAAAGACATATTTGGAGGAGTCATCGGAAGGATGGGATAAGATTATTGTTGGAGAGAAATATAAGTTTTTCCTTCGTGCTTTGGTTAGTGCCTTATGCGAGGTATATCGGTTCAGGTGTGCTATTGAGGGACACCGAGATGGTATGGAATTCGTGGAGCGAGTGAAGAAGGAATTGCTTGAGATGGAGAAGAAGGAGATAAGCGATGACAAAGAAAAGGAAGGAAAAGAAGAAAAAGACGGTATTCAGAACGGTGAAAGAATTTGAAGAAATGTTCTTTCCAAAACAAACGAGAAAACAGGAAATAGAAAAAGCAATCGAGGCAGGTGAGGTTGGGAAGAAACTGGCTCAAGAATCGCTGGACATGATAAAAGAAGCAATGCAGGAGGAGTGAGAGATGATGCGAAAGAAAGATTTGAAAAAATTACAAGAGGAAATTGAAAAAGCGATGCCGTTGTTGCGGATAAAGGTCGACGAAATTGCCAGAGAAGAAGAGAAGCAACGGCGGTTTGCAGAGAAAGTAATTATGGAGTTGCAACGAAAGGAGATTTAGAGGAGACAAACAATGCCTAACCCACTTGAAAACACAGTTTCGGAATTGAAGGATTTAGAAGAAAGTCTGATGAAAATAGACGTAGCCGTGAATGATATTCAAGGAATGTTGAATGACGCTATTGTATCGGTGCGCAATATGATCGGTGAGTTGAAGCGGCATGATGTAGTTGATAAATACCTTAAGCGTGAAGGGCTGGAGTGATGGCGGGAAGTAATCAACAAACCAAACAAACACTTCGCTACGCCATCAAGAAATTGAATTCCATCATTCAGGAATTCGACGCTGTTGTAAATAACATACGTTTGGATTTAGCGAAGTTGGAGAGAGAAGTATCTGCATTGAGCAATGACAAAAATTACGGCGAAAACGATAAGGAAGCGCCTAATGGCTGAATTGCGAAGGAGATTGTGATGAGCAAAGAATTAATCATCTATATTGACGGTGCTTCACGAGGCAATCCTGGCGAAGCGGGGGCAGGCGTTGTAATCGTTAATCGCCATTTATGGCTTATCTCTGCGAAAGGCTACTATCTCGGTGAGATGACAAACAACCAAGCAGAGTACCATGCACTTTTGAAGGGGCTGGAAGAAGCCAAGCAAATGGGGGCAAAAGAGGTCTTTGTCCGAAGTGATTCTGAACTGCTCGTCAAGCAGATGAACGGTGAATATCGGGTCAAGAATAAAGACCTACGGGTTTTGTTTGAAAAAGCACGGCAGATCGCCCAAGCATTCGATATATGCAAGTTTGAATACATCCCACGAGAACACAATACCGAAGCAGATAGATTGGCTAATAGGGCGATAAATTTAAAGGCAGCGGTTAAAGATTGTGCGTTGTAATGTAAGAGGAGTAGGTGATGAAAAAGTTCCGTTATCTCATTAACACAGTCTTGCCTTATAAAGAAATTGAAGCCAAAGATTGGGAAGAAGCATGGGGCAAGATTATCAAAATGCTCGAAAGTTATCCGTGTCATTGGTGGGGTTCACCTTATAAACATGCAAGTTGGCGAGTTATACCAATAACTGGCAGAGAATATGTAAATTGTAGATTTGATAAACCCGTGTTAGGTATAAAAGAGCCTGATTGTGGAGTAAGTATACAAATGCAACTAATGAATGGTGAAGACAAAGAGTGGCGATATAGATATTTTGGGCTAATTAGAAGTAGTCAAATAAGAGAGGGTTTGTGGCGAATATGGAAGGATAGGTTGGCAGGGCGATTGATAAAGGTATAGGAGAAAAGGTAATGAGCAAAGACATACAGATAGTCGCTGATTTAGTTGTCAAAGAAATCTTGCAGAAAGGCGAAATTGCCTACATCGACGTGAAATATCAGACAGATTGGGCAGATAACTACGAACGCACTGCTGGTATTTCTGATCTTGTCTCAACTGTGCCTTATCTACATTCTTTGAAAGCGTTGATGCGGGTAGAATGTGAACTGCCCAAATTACCGAAAGGTTTTTATTTCATCAACGACCCTAAAGGCGAATTATTGTTGGCGGATGGTCAAAAAGTTGAAAACATTACTGAATGGATAAGAAGTAATCTGAACTTCGATTATGATTGGGTTGTAGAGGCGATAGTCAAAGAATTACCCGACGAACATAAGGAAGAAATTAGAGAACGCAAGGATGAATTGATTATCGAAATGGGCGATATGCACAAGGACAAGAAGGGTGATATTGTTATGTACATTGTTGATGCAACTTTGTAAGGAGTATAAAAAATGTCGCATTATGTTGAATTGGATAGGCAAATACGAGAGGTTCTCAACGCTACCGAAGTAATAGCCCAAGTGCTACTATTCGGGCTGCTTACCCAGATTAGAGATTTAGAAAATCGGGCATATATGATACAAGGTAAGGTGAAAAACGAACTAAAAGATGACCATCCACAGGGTTGGGACAAGAAGCGAATAATGGACGATTTAGCAGAATTCACTGCAAGATGCTCTGCTATTCAGTGGTTGTTGGCGTGGTTGTGTGGTGAGAAGCAAGAATATGATAGTACCCATGTGTAAGTAATATAAACTATAAAGGGGAACAAAATGAAAGATAAAACCATAAAGATTGCCGTTTGTGCTGTGATATTACTTGCCATTACAGGAATGTCATTTGTAATTAGCAGACATTGCCAGAGGCACAAAAGTGAATATCAGCAAAACGGAATAAATCGTTCTCAATATAATCCTCACAAAACAAACATAACTTGGGGTGAAATATTGAATTATATCTGGATGCGAGAAAGTTATTACGGTCGTGATCCTAAATGTAAACTTATCGGCAAGCACGGCGAGCGAGGCGAATACCAAATAACACCAATATTCATCGAAGACGTAAAACGTATATCAGGATATACAATTAATCCTTACGATAATCAGTCATGTCGCAAGGGGATAAAGATATGGCTTAAGCACTATATTCCATTGACAGACGCACGGACAAAAGAAGAGATTTACGAACTGTATAGAAGAGGGCTAACTGGATACAAAAGATGGCGAGAAAGGAGAAAGTAAATGGCAAAGCGAATAAAAGAAAAGTTTTATCCATACCCTTTTTGTGGTGAAGGTGGGTGGGTAGGGCTTTCGCCAAGTCTCAAACCAGATATATGTTTTTATGATGGCGAATGCACATTGCAGGTATTTTATCATTGTATCGCTTGTAAAACAGAGTTTATGGCGAGATATAAGCCACAGCCGATAAAGTGTAAACGTTGTGGCGAAGAAATTGATGATTGGAATGCAGGGAAGTATGCCGTATCTAACATTCGCCGAGGTAGTATCTACGCCCAAAAAGATGACGGGTATGTGCCTAATGTTTGGTACACTGTTGTTCGTTGCCTATACGAGAATTGCCGAACACTTCAATTTTACCCTTGGGTTTTAGAAAATCCATCAAAGTATTGGGAGATAAAATATATCGAAAAACAAACAGATAAGGAGTGAACAAATGAAAAAACAAACAATACCTAAACCAAAATGTTATAGTTGCCCTTTTTGTGAAACACGCTTTCGTGAAGCAGCAGAAATATTTGTCTATCTCAATCCCGAAAGAAAACCTGTTGTCCGTACCGAAAACGGGCAAAAGGTAATGCAGGTATTTTATTCCTGTGGCGCTTGCGGGGCAGAGTTTATGGCAAAATACAAACCAGCCTCAATAAAATGTCCTAACTGTGGGGCGGAAATAGACGATTTTATTGCCTTCAATTATGGGTGCAGTGCAATTTATAATGGATATATTTACGCCAAAGTAAATGATGGTATTCCTAATGTTTGGTATACTGTTGTTAGATGTTATGAAGAAGATTGTGGCGAACTTATGTTCTTCCCTTGGGTTTTAGACGAACCACCAGAGTTTTGGGAAGTGAAGTATGTAAAGAAAGTAGGAGATAGCGAGGATGGAGATAGTCAATCAACAAGCAAATAGCACACTGTACGACAGAATAAAACAGACTATCGAAGATACATTCGGTTCAACTGTTCTTGTTCGTGCTGAAGGAATAAAATACTTCGATGATATGCCGTATTATAGGCGATTGTTTATCTGGTCAGAGAAAAGAGATAACTGGCTTGATGAGATAATGGAGAAGTTAGAAATAGAAGTGGGGCGCAACGATAAGGTGATCTTGTACGTTGCGCCCGTGAACGGCTACACTACACCAATAATTATAGATTGTGAAGAAGAACGGCAACGGCAATTACAAACTGTTGCCGATAGCACAGAGAATACCAGCACAATCAACTGCTGATATGTTGAATTGTTTCTGTACCCGCTCACGCAGTCGTTTTGTTTGTCCTGTACTGGCTAATTGCAAAACAAATCGCAATATCTGCCTTTCTTTACTCGATAGCAGTTTAGAGTTTTCGGGATCGTTGATATTTGCTGGCTGAATAGACAGATCGGTGGGTATTTGCCTGTGTCGCCTGTGGTATTCTCTTTTGACAAGTTTATGAAACTGATTTCTCAATGCTCTTTCAAAATAGTATTTGAAATTGTTTTCGTCGCCGTTGTACTTTGCAAGCAACTGATAATATAGTACAATCGCTTCGTTTTCTAAATCTTCAAAATCGTAAACACAAGTAGGTAATCTTGTAAATGCCCAATTCGCCCAATATTTGATTATTCGTTTTATTTCGTCATTCATCGCCAGCCTCCTTCTCTATGTTTTTAGTCGTTGTATATTTCCTTTATCATATCTTCTAAATCCGATAACTCATTACACAATGCGCAGTGCAACGCAATACGAGCAGCGTTTGCCATTTTCTTTTCTCTATCAATCAGTTTTTGTGGTACATTGTGTTTCTTCATCTTCTTTAGGCGTCTTGTACGCCTTCTCAACAAACGAACCAGCCGAGAGACGCCTAAACTGATTAGATCGTCAGGTGGCGTTATTCTGTTCATTTCGTTCCCTTTCTTTTTCAATAAACTTGTTCAGCCAGAACAACCAATATTTCATCCGATTGATTGCGTTTATTGCATCGTCTTTTATAACTTGCTTGTAGTCTGTGTCTTCTTCGGCTAATTGCCGTACTAACTCTTGAATATAATCGGCATATAATCCTAATCCCTTTAGTATGTTTTTGATGGGATCTTCGGGTTTGTCGTTGCCCAAATCGCACCAGTTTATATTACAGTATTGTAAAAACGGCGATGGCATGAAGAGTTCCCAACCCAGCAACTTTTTGCTTGCTTTAGACATCTGTTGGCCCCTGTAATTCTCACTGGCTATCCTCGATAAAAGGTGGCACAGCGTTATCTTTGCTCACGCTATCCTGCTTACGCCTTTTAGGTTTTTAACCTTGCTCCATAGTTGATTGGCTACTTTATCGAGAACTTCTATAAGACCCTCACGGGCGTCTCGTTGAGTTGTAGAAGTAGGATTTACAACTTTACGCAACACCGATGTCGCTTTTAGAACCCGTTGGGCATCCTCTTCAATCCCTTCTATAATACTTATCATTTCCGTCATTGCTTCTCTCCTTTCATTATAACAACCCCAAACAGTTAGCCCCGTGCCAGCCTCCTTGCCAACACGGGGCGGTAAGGATTATTCAGATTGTTCCTTTTCCCATAGACCGAAGGATTTGGTGTCCCACCGAGACCAATCGCCTCGATCTATACTGCCCTCCCTGATAACCACCCGAATTACGCTATCAGGGGGGCGATCAAAACCTTCCCATAAGGCTTCCTCGCCATCCACTCTGTTGTCATAGTCAATGTTTTCTATTTGCCCGACGGCATACTTGCCGTCAAACAAATCTTGGAGGAACGCCCAAATCCACTCGAGCGTTTCCTCCATTTCCTCTGTTTCTGCCTCATTGAAACAGAGTGGTTCGCCAGTGATTGTCAAACAGAAGCATCTTTCGTTCGCCATTTTATGTCTCCTTTCATGCCCGCCTTACCTCTTTGGCGCCAGCCCGACGGTTAGGCTGACGCCATAGTTTCCATTGCCTTATCAACGCCTTTCTAATCGCACGGTCTACGCCGTGCGTCGCCAGCAATCGTTCAACATCACCATCAACACCGCCCCATTGAAGCCGTTCATACCATCT
>QMTG01000055.1 GCA_003649915.1 Thermoplasmata archaeon | reverse complement strand
GAATTAAAGAGAGCGTTTTTACCTACAGGATGGATAAATCAGCGATAAATGCCACGGTAAATAATTATGAAATACTTGCCGAAGAGAACGCTACAGAAGCCCTGAATGAATCAATGGCAATAGTTGATTTGTACTTTTCCAACTTTACACACGGAAATTTGTGCACGGAGTGCAGAGATGCTGGCACGGCGTCATGGTATAGTGGTATACTTCCCAATCTGAACTCAGCCCGTGCAACAATCCTTTCAAGCACAATTCCGCAATCTCTTAGCGCTTTTGAACTTGCAATGCCCACGGGCAATTACACACCAACAGAAATGATGGAACTGTTCTCAAACATATCGTATGATGACAAAATTGTAGTGTTCAGTGGCGGGAATATAACAAATATGAGTTTTGCGGGCTTTACAATAAACCTGCACTTTTCGCCAATGAGCGACGACGAACTCTACAGTATAATAAGAAATGTTTATACCAACGCAACATTTGAGTTGAAGTTTTTGGCAGAACTTATGAATAACTCCTTTACCAAGGAATTCTCCCCGCCAGATAAAATATACGCTGTTGGTATGATGATATCTCTTTCACTATCTCCGGAGTTGTCAAATAATAGGGAGAGGGCGGAGAATGCTGAGTCTTATATAAACTCTGTTGTTGAGGATTACGAGAAAAACAGCGGTAGGCTTGTTTACACAACGCTCGGTGTTTATTTGATATCCGATGAGATCATGGACGCTTCCATGGAATCCATGAACATAATATTAACGCTAGCCTTTATTTTTGTGATAATAATACTCGCAATAATATACAGGAACGTGTTTGACCTTTTTATGAGCCTGATAGCGCTAGGAATGGCTGTGGTATGGGTTTACGGTTTTGGCTCTCTCATGGGCTATGTGTTTAACCCCCTCCTAATCGCAGTTCCCGTACTCATAATAGGGCTAGGGATAGACTTTGGCATTCACATAACCATGCGATATCGCGAGGAGATCATGGAAGGTCTTGATGTGAGAGGGGCGATGGTTAAGACAATAGGAAGCGTGGGCTTTGCTCTTCTCCTTGCCACATTTACGACAATTGTGGCATTCTTATCAAACGCTCTATCTCCTATCCCCGCCCTATCGCAGTTCGGCATCCTTTGCGCCTTTGGAATATTCGCATCTTTTGTAATAATGGTCACATTGATTCCTGCCGCCAAAGTGCTGCGGGATGAGAGGAGGGAGAGGGCAGGCAAACCCATAGTTAAGGGTGGCGATAGCACTGAAGGGGGCGAAGGACTCGCTGCAATTAGGGGCGTAGGTGTGAGAGTGCTAAACAAGTGGATGTCCCTAGGGGCGGTCGGGAGCGAGCATCATCCGTATGCTGTGCTTGCCATTGCGGTAATAATAACAGTTGCAGGCTTTTACTCGCTCACACAAATCCCGACACGCTTTGATATAAGGGACTTTTTGCCCGAGGAGGTGCCAATAGCAAGGGAACTTTCCTTCATGCTAGACGAGTATGGCATAGAGAACGTGTTTGGAAACGAAGTTGTTGTTCTGGTAAGGGGCAATATTGCTACTGTAGAGTTCCTAAATGCAGCGGAGAGAAGCATAGCAAACATGAGTGATGATAAGTATGTTCTGACAGAAGGCGGAAAGGCGAAGGTTACCTCAATTCTATCGCTAATGTACGACTATGCGAACTACACGCCCGGAGGCAATGATTACAGGTACGACCCTGTGTTTGCCACCATGTACGAAAAATGCTTTGACGATAGTGGCAATCTTTTGCCAAATGCGACGGATGACGATGTGAAAGCACTTATGGACTGGCTATACGAGAATGCTACATTGGATGCAACGAGTGTTATTCATAAGGGTAAGGAGGGGTACGACGGCGCACTTTTAAGGGTGGAGGTCAATGTTCCCGATGATAGGAAAAAGATATACGAGTTGCGCTCGCTGCTGAGTGATGACATAAAGCCCATAACTGATAGTAGTGTGGTGAGCAGTGCAATAATAACCTCAGGTCCAATTTTAAAGCAGTTAATACACGATGCCCTTAATCAGAGCCAAATAAACTCAATAATAATAACACTGATTATGTGTTTGATAGCGCTCGGCATAGTGTACTTAGCGCTCGAGCGCTCCTTCATCCTTGGAGTATTAACCACACTTCCCATGGTCTTCTGCATGGCATGGCTGTTTGGCACAATGTACCTGTTAGACATACCAAGAAACGTGCTCACGATAACTATAGCCTCGCTCACTGTAGGGCTCGGTATAACTTATGGCATACATGTATCCCATAGATTTGCCGAAGAATTGGCGGAAGGCAAGGAAGTGGATGAAGCCATGTATACAACGGTCATGAGGGTTGGAACAGCAATATTCGGTGCTGCCATAACAACGATTGCAGGTTTCGGGTTGCAGGTGTTTGCGCTATTGCCCCCAATAAAGCAATTCGGTGGTATGACAGCACTAGCGATACTGTATTCGTTCTTGTCCTCGGTCTTTGTCCTTCCATCCCTCCTCGTTCTATGGGCTAAGCACCGAAGAAAAGAGGGGAAGGGTGATGGAGAGAAAGGGTCTGATAAGTCTTCTGATACTGAAAATATTGAGTGAGGGTGAAGCCTCAGGATACGATATAATGAAAAAGTGCGGCGAGGTTGTTGGGAAAAAGCCCAGTCCTGGGACAGTATACCCAGCGCTAAGGTCTCTTGAAAGGGGTGGCCTGATAAGGAGTAAGAAGAGTGGAAGAAGGCGTGTTTATAGGCTAACAGAACTCGGTGTTGAGTATTCTGAAAGGACAAAAAAACTGAAAAGCGCTTATATGGCATGGCTTGAAAATCTTGCAAAAGTTGTTGGGCACCTATTTAACATGGAAAAGGAAAAGGAGTTTGTAAGCAATGAAGAAATTCACTGGTATTTAGTGGCAAAGCTTTCTCCATTGGCGAAAGAGATAGTTAGACTCAAAGAGGCAAGGGTGCGCGATGATGAAATAGATTACGTGTTGAAGGATGCTGTTGAGAAACTAAGGGGGCTTGCAAGGCGCAACTCTGCAATGTGATGTTTAAATATTGAGCATTTTCCGTGCCTACATGCACGGCAATACATTGGCAAATCATGTATAACGCCTATCAATTACAATTGTTAATCTTATTTTATTGTTTACTCCTTCTCACCTTTATCGGCATAAAAGGCACAAAGGGGCATAATTAAGAAAGGCATATGGCTGATTTTGTACAGTTTATCTCGGAATAATTCACAAATCATGCGTTTTTCTTCTTGTTTATTATTTTCATAAATAATAGAGCGCTCTCGACCATCTTAATATTATTAAACATCACATAAATATGGGGCTCTTTAGCCAATGTGCCTTGGGAAGATAATCCTTCATGCCCAGTGCGCCTTCGCCCTCTACCGCTTGCATATATTTTTTCCTCCTTTTGGAGTATGCAAAGTGTTGAGTATAGCGTGCTTAGGTCATCCTCCGTGTACTCATATGAATACATTTTCTTGCCAGGTGGAGAGCCATGAAGGCGAAGGTAATATGTGTTATCTATACCTCTTGCAGGGTTCTCAGCAAACGGGTCTGTGCAATGCCCGATGCCGTGTTCCTCACAAATCTTCGCAATAATGTCTCTGTCCCACTTTCCCCTAAGTTCGATAAAGTGCATAAATTTATCGCTTTTTGTGCTGAAAAAATCCCTAAGGTTCTTCTCGTTTTCCTCATTCCACTTAAAGCGGCTCGGAGCCTGAAATATCAAAATCCTTGCCCCAAGAACATCGGCAATCCTTATGGTATGCTCATAAGCCTCAATAACTTCCCTCGTGTTTTTGAAAAAACCGTAATTGTTAGGATCGCCTATCTTTTTCTTCATCCTCCGATATGTTGGGCTATTGCACGGGTGCGTTATTATCTGAAGGGCTTTAACCGTAAACTCAAAATTCGGTGCGGCGCTTCTCCATTTTCTTGCCCTTTCCTCAGATACGAAATCGTAAAATGTCTGCTGAACCTCGCCACAGCAAACACTTGAGTATATCCTCCGCCCTATACCGCAGCACCCTACCTTTATCATGGAACATCACAAATACTTTCTCGGGTCTGTTATCTTCCCCTCTATCGCCGTTGCTGCTGCAGTGGCGGGGCTTGCCAGATAAACCTCAGCACCCTTTCCAAGTTTTCCTGGAAAGTTGCGATTTGATGTTGAAACCATAACCTCGCCCTCAGCCAATATTCCAGGATGCCCTGTGGTGCATAGGGCGCATGAAGGACTTCCGATTATGGCTCCTGCCCTTACAAGGGTATCATACACCCCAGTCTCAAGCATTTTTTTGAGAACATTTACAGTTGCTGGGACTATGATTAATCTTGTGTTATCTGCCACCTTTCTTCCATGCAAAATCTCAGCGGCGACCAGCATGTCTTCAAACCTGCCATTGGTGCATGAGCCTATGAACACTTGGTCGACCTCCACACCTTCAACATCGCTTACAATCTTAACATTGGCGGGCGAGTGTGGGCAGGCAAGAACGGGCTCAACTTCGCCAGCGTTCATGTACAGCACGTCAAAGTACTCGGCGTCAGGGTCTGGGTAAATGAGTTTTGTGTCAGCAAGTCCCCTTTCCCTTCTTCTGCTGTTTATATAATTAAGTAGTTTTGCATCAGGAATAATAAAGCCAGTCTTTGCGGACATCTCGGTTATCATGCTCATTATGGTTATACGCCCATCCAATGAGAGTTTTCTGATTAATGTCCCATCAAATTCTATGGACTTATAAAGAGCACCTGATGTGCCCAAATCGCCAACCACGCTCAGTATTAAGTCCTTGGGGTAAACGCCCCTTTTCATCGCACCATCCACCACGATTTTAATGGTCTCTGGTACCCTGAACCACAATTTTCCCTCTGCCATGGCTGCTACTATGTCTGTGGTTCCAACACCAACGGCAAACGCTCCCACTGCGCCTAGGAGATTCATATGGCTATCTGTGCCTATTATTACGTCCCCGGGACCCACAAAACCGTTTTCCAGCAGTGTATGCTGACCAATGCCCCACTGCACATCAAACAGCACACATCCGTGCTTTTTTGCAAACTCACGGCATATTTTTTGGTTCTTGGCAACTCTCTCGTTTCTAGCGGGTGCATATAAATCAAACGTAAATACTATTTTTTTGGGGTCAAATGGAGGCTTATCCCCAAAGTTTTTCCCGTACTCAGCGATAGCGTTCGGTCCCCCAAAGTCTCGCATGGCTACGACGTCCACGCTTGCCCATACCCTATCTCCTGCGCGTGCTTCAGTGCCCGAGGCGCGCGAGAGTATTTTTTCAACTATCGTTGACACCTTATCCCTCCCCTCTGTACCTTCTCCAATCAGCAAGGAATCTTTCAATTCCTATATCTGTTAGTGGATGCTTTACCATTTTCTCGAGCACCGCATAGGGGACCGTGCATACATGGGCGCCAATCATTGCAGCCTCCACCACATGCATTGGGTGCCTAACACTCGCCACTATCACTTGCGTGTCAAAACCGTAATTCTGGTATATTTTTACGACCTTGGCTACCAGGCTCATCCCCTCGTGCCCTATGTCATCAAGCCTTCCAATGAACGGGCTAACATACGTGGCACCTGCTTTGGCGGCGAGTATCGCTTGGTTCGGGGAAAAAACGAGTGTCATGTTTGTTTTAACACCTTCTCTGCTTAAAACCTTGACTGCTTTTAGCCCATCGACGGTCATTGGGATCTTAATAACAATATTTCTGTGAATCTTGGCAAGATCTCTTGCTTCATTTATCATCCCCTCATGGTCAAGGGCGATTACCTCAACACTTATTGGTCCATCCACAATGCTGCATATTTCCTCGACAACCTCCCTAAACTCTCGCCCTTCCCTTGCTATCAGTGTAGGGTTTGTGGTAACGCCATCAATCACGCCCCAACTGTTTGCCTCTCTTATGTGCTCAATATTTGCAGTATCAAGAAATATTTTCACAAAAATCACCTCCTCCTGTGTATTATCCTTATTACTCCTCTTCTCAGCAACCCGTATTTTTTACCTTTCTTGCCCTTTCTAGCAACAACATCTTCCGCTGCCTTGACAACATCCTCCACGGTAAGCCCATATTTCTTCATTAATTCTTCAGGCTCTCCAGACTCGCCAAAGACATCAGGTATCCCAACAAGGTGCATCGGAACCTGCCGATGTTCTCCAAGAACCATTGCAATTGCCGTTCCCATGCCCATCGTTACATTATGCTCTTCAGCAGTGACTATCGCCCCTGTTCTATCCGCTGCCTTTATTATGGTTTTCTCATCCAAGGGCTTGATTGTGCTCATGTTTATAACCATGGCGTCAATACCCTTCTTGCTTAGAATCTCTGCAGCCTTTAAACACTGAGAGACCATGATTCCCGTGCCTATAAGGGCTACATCGTCCCCCTCCCTCAATATTGTTGCCCTTCCAATTTTGAATTTATCCTCTTCTCTCGTTATTGTGGGCACATTCGCTCGACCAAGGCGGATATAAACGGGACCGTTGTACTGAACCGCTGCCCTAACGGCTTTTTTTGTCTCAACAGCGTCTGCTGGAACGATAACGGTCATGTTTGGGAGTACACTCATAAGCGCTATGTCCTCCGTAATTTGATGTGTTGCGCCATCAGGTCCCACAGTTATTCCACCGTGTGATGCAACAATCTTCACGTTAAGCTTCGGGTAGGCTATTGATTGCCTAACTTGGTCGTACGCCCTACCAGATGCAAAAACAGAAAACGTTGTAACGAATACAATTTTGCCTGACGCTGCCAAGCCTGCGGCGACTCCCATCATATTTTGCTCCGCCACCCCCATGTTGAAGAATCTTTCGGGAAATTCCTTGGCAAACATCGATGCCTTGGGTGATGATGCTAAATCGGCGGAGAGCACAACTATGTCTGATCGTTCTTTCCCCAATTCTACAAGCGTCTCACCGAAAGCCACCCTCTGGCTCTCCATCTCCCACATCCTTTACCCACCCCCCACAATTTCCAGATACTTCTTTTCTAGGTCTTTTGCCTCACTCTTCAACTCCCTCATCGCTTGCTCGTACTCCTCCCTGTTCGGCGCCCTGCCATGGAACCCCACATTCATTTCCATGAAAGACACACCCTTACCCTTTATAGTGTGTGCAATAATCATTTTAGGCTTTCCCTTGACTTCTTTCGCCTTCTCCACAGCATCTATAATCTCTTTCATGCTGTGGCCGTTAATTTCGTCCACATACCAGTTAAAAGCCTCCCACTTGGGGGCTAAAGGCTCAATACTCATGACTTTTTCCGTTTCTCCATCAATTTGCAACTTATTCCTGTCCAGAAACACTATAAGATTGTCAAGTTTGTAATGGGCAGCGCACATCGCAGCCTCCCAGACTTCTCCCTCGTTGCTTTCCCCGTCCCCTATCAGGCAATATACAGTGTATAGT
>QMTG01000054.1 GCA_003649915.1 Thermoplasmata archaeon | reverse complement strand
TAACATCAACAATAACACCGCTTACAGGTGCATAGACATCTGCTGCTGCTTTTACAGATTCTATCACAGCAATTTCCTCTCCCTTGCTTACTTTCTTTCCCTTTTCTGGCAATTCCACATAAACAATATCGGTCATGTGCTGCTGGGCGTGGTCTGTTATCCCAACTCTGCACAATTTTCCCTCAATCCCTGCCCACTCATGTGTTTTTGTGTAAAACAGCTCATCGGGTACCTTCATGGTTTTCATCCTCCGAGCCATTGCTAAATATTCCCGTGGTTAATAAGTCTTGTGCTTAGCGTTGTATGGTGCGGGCAAGATGTAAGGGCTTGGTATTGGGTTAGCATTTACATATTTATCAACAAATAATAATTTTTTAAAGCACATTGAATTTGCTCATGATGAGTATTTTTAATAGAAAATCGGTGTACTACTACCAAATTGTGCGCTGGAATACAATATTTTGCTCGCCCCCTAGCAAATCATTTCCGAATGATTGCACTCAGCCTTGGTATATGCCTCATACAAAACTTGATATCGGCATCAGAAACAACTCTTCTGTTCTCGGACAATGCTCTGAGTTTTGCGAGTTTAATCACGAGTTTAGTAGTATCTTCTTTTATTTTTTTCCCTAAAAAACGATCAATGGTCTCACTTCCCACGGCAATTTCTTTAATTCCTTCCCTGTACTCAGCAATCTTTTCTATAAATTTTTCCTCACTCCTTGCAAATCGGGCTTCAAACTGCTCCGCAGATGAGGAAAAGAGAGCGATTCGTGAGGATATCTCCATTCGACCTTCCACATCCCTAATGGGCTGTGTGCTAACAACAAAATCGAAGCGTTGGAGTATATGGCGATCAATAACACCGTCCTCGTAGTCTGCATTTGCCACAATTTTGAATTCGGCTCCATGAACAAATTCTTCAACCTCGTTTCTTCCAAGGGCGAGTATATCAAATACCGTGTTCACTATTTCTCTGCCATGCGTTGTAATTCTATCGATGAACAGTATTCCTCTGTTAGCAGAACCGATGATTCCAGCATGGAAAAAATCCCCTACTTTATGACCTAGAAGACCATCAATACCAATATTTCGCGGAAGTTCAACAAATGGTCTCTTTCTGTTGCATACACTTATCTCTTTACTTGAAGAGCATTCAGTGCATAAAAATCCGTTTGGATCACAATTAAATGGGCATCCGCACACTACATCAATATTCCCGATGTACCGAGTTATCGCCCTGCACATTGTTGTTTTCCCTGTGCCTTTTTTTCCCGTTATAAGCAAACTTTTCATATCTTCTATGCAAAGTAACGCCATGATGGCCCATTTTGCATCTTTTTGTCCATATATTGCAGACAGGGGATAGATCATACTCACCCACCCAGTGCTTCATGAGCCGTAATTTTAGAATAAGCATACTCTTTTTCCGCATCATACATTCCCTTCTTCTCCAAGAATTTATCAAGTACAAGTACAAGTGCGTCGTTGGTATCTTCCGCATCAACTTTTCTTTTTCCCCTTAACGCTGCAAGTGTCCTTGCTGTTTCCATGACTAAATACTCAACACCGTTGTCCTCTACACCATAATGCTCACAGCATCTGACTATAAAATCTATCTCCTCTCCAGGAACTGATATTGCGCCCAAAACCTTCCTTGCCTCCCTGATGCGGTGCGCTATTTTTTCTGCATCGGTATCTTCAATCCCCCGAACCACATATTTACCATTATACAGTAGGGTTCTTGCTGTAATAAATGCGCTGCTGATTCTCTCACCACTTTTTGTTGAAACTAAAAGCGCAAACCAAATTGGGTGGGATATTATAATTCCCCCTCTTTCCAACACGTTCCTGCCGCTTTCAATAGCATTTACCACGTCTATTGCTATGCTCTCGTCCAAATCCTCAGCCCTCTTTAGACAAAGCACCCCGCCGTTTGCCCGAGCAAGAAGGCCTATCTTTGCAATAAACTTAAGATAAACATGGCCGAACAACTCTTCCCTGCTAACATTTGAGCAATCAACAGAAACTACAGGTATTCGCCGAACATCGGCTGATAGTTCACCGTATTCCATCTTCAGACTACACTCCAAGCATAGTTTTTCATAATCGTTTGGATTGCAATTGAACACGCAGCCTTTACTGAAAAGCGTAGAATAGCCTGACTCCTTCAACACCCCAAGAATACTTGGAACTATTTCTTCAAGCCCTGTTAGTATCACTCCTTTTATATTACTGTTTATAATGGGCAAAAGAGATATGGTAAGTGCACTTCTGAATACAGCATCTCTGGGTAATTCCTCATGTACATATCTTGTGCTCAATGCCCTGTACGCCATGTCTATGGCAATTTTTTCGGCATCTTTCTCGTCAACACCCAAGGCTAAGATAGCCCTGCAAACCCTGCGTATCCTTTTTCTCACACCATCGTCTACAGAAAAACCGTAAGAAGATATTCTGCTTAGCACACGCTCTGCCATATTCTCAACACTTGCACTCTCAATCTCCTCAATCTTTTCCCTGCCCATAATTATTGCTAATAGAGTGCTTCTTATCTTTCTCTCAATACCCCTCGCATACTCTTCCGGGTCTCTCTCCCATTCCCTTCTTTCTCTCAAGATCCTTATGTCCCTATGCAAGAAATACTCCCCCCTAGTATTTATTAGGAAATCAAAATGCTCAACAATCTCGTTTGGCACATCACCCCAGTTGTCTGCCCTAGCAATCAATCTTATATCACAGGGGTAGGTTATGCTCACATTCTCGCCGTCAAGATTTGATTCTAGCGTTATCCTTCTCGTTTTGATTACAGACGAAATTATATTCCATGTCTTGTCATCCACATCCTTAATGTCGGGCACATAAAGGAAGCCTCTGTGCGCCCTTGAGAGCATCCCCCGTACAGCCATATATCGAAGGTATATCCTTCCAAGCATTTCTCTTTCATCCCAAGGCTCTAACCTTATAATGGGAAGTGGTGCAATTCTTCTCTCCATCTCAAGCCCGTAATTTTTTCTTATGGAGCACTCTAAGCATAGATTATCGCCATCAGGGTCGCAATTGTAAATGCAATCCTTTACACACTCTATTTCAAACCCCACATTTTTGCAGTTTTCCACAGCCAGGTCTACTTGGTTCTGCTTTGCTCCTATAACCAATATCCCACCGCATTCCTTATTTATTGTAGCAAGTGCGAATGAATCGAGCACTGCATTGACTATAGACTGGTCCACAAACTCATACCCTATGTCCTCCTTGAGAGCACTCATGTACTGCCAACCACAATCTTCGGCAATTTTTCTAAGTCCTTGCCCACCAACCTCTATAATTACGGGTATGATACCGTATTCTACGACATTTTTCATAGCATTCTTGAGATCCTTCAGCACTTCGCCCCCGCTCATTGAAACATTTGCTTCGCCATCTGTTATTACCACAAGTATTGGTATACTTCCCCTCTCAATCTGCGCGCGCTTTTTCAGGACATCGCCACCCATCACAATAGCATGTGCCAGGGGAGTTGTTCCACCGTACCGCACACCCTCAATAGCATGCCTTATTCTTTCAATATCCGATGTGAATCTCACACTCAACTCTGCCCTATTATCGGATATTGTTATAAGGGCAACCTTATCCCTCTTTTGGTAAATATCCACAAGCATATCATAAACTATTGATTTCGCCGTGGCCGCTCTCCATCCGCCCAGCATGGAACTACTTGCATCAAAAATTATGCATATGAGCCCGGCACTCTTTTTCCTCCTTATCTTCTCCCTTATATCCTCCTTTTTTATCCTGATCTTTTTCTTTCCTCTAGAGCGCATTGCGGCGGCGAGAACTGTTGGTATTATTGCTATATCCTTTGCCTCCCCCTCAGGCATTCTATACTTAACATACCTACCCCTCCCTGCAACAGTCAAAATATCGCTCCGCCTTCCTGTAGTGCCCAGCGACCTTAAAACTTTCCTCAAACGCCTTTTTGATATGATATCAAGCACGGTTATGATATCCTCTTCTTTTGCCATCATTCATCGTAAAGTTTATGAACGTATATTAGGATTATGGTGTAAGCGTTAAATGGGAGGATTTTGTATGGTTGCAAAGAAAAAGGGAAGAAAAAAGAGAAAGGGCGGAAAGAAGAAAAAAGAGGAACTTGTCTGTCCCAATTGTGGTGCATGGGTGTCAAAGGGTGATGAGGTTTGCCCCATATGCGGTTATGATTTGAAGGGCGAAGTTGAAGCAAAGGGTAAGGGGGAGAAAGAGGTAATGCCCATAAGCGAGGAGAACGAGGAGCGCATGATGAAAGTTCTTGAATGGCAGGCGCGAGGTTATGACACTTCATATGTTGAGAAAATAATGGAAGAGGGTGGCGATGTGGAGAGGGCTTTTGAGGAATACGAAAGAAACGTGGAGAGGCTTGAAGATCTCATGGACAAAATTATGGAGATAGAAGCAGATGAGAGGCTGGAGGACGAGGTTAAGGAGATAAGGGAGATGCTATCCGATCCAATGAAGGTGGGCGACATTGAAAGTAAACTTGACGAGTTGGTAAAGAAGATTGAGATAAATAAACTCAGAGATGAGATATATGAACTTGATACTAGGGGCTTTGAGGACGAGGTTGCAAAAATAGAAGAGATGATGGAAAAACTAGAAGATATGGATGAAATAAAGAAAAAAATAAAGGAATTGAGGAGGAAGATCAAGGAGAGGTTCTTTGAGGTGGAGATTGAGCGCAGGTTTAAGCCCGAGGCCAGGCCAAGGCTGAGAAAGATTAAGATTATAATGAGACCCAAAGGTGAGGCTGGGCCTGTTATGCTAAAAGACTTATTCATCATGCATAGGGACGGTACTGTGCTCTCCCACCTTACGCAAAGGTCAAAAGATGAACTTGAAAAAATAAAACTTCCAACACTGATACACTACATTCAAACAAGGGTGCGATTGTCCGATAAAGGTGTGACAACTTCTGAATATAACAGAGAAAAAATATATATTAACAACGGTGGCGCCCTTTCCATAGTATTGGTGATGGGCGGGGAAAAGAGAAAGGAAATAGATGAACTCACATCAAAGGCTCTTGAAATGCTCGAGAACAGATACAGGGACTACCTCGAGAATTGGACAGGAGACGCGTCATCTCTTCAATATATAGATGGTTATGCCAATGTGCTGCTGAAGGTACTAAATAGAATGGGGGCATAGTGTGTATGGAGCGTTTTTCAATATGCAAAATATGTGGTAAAAAGAAGGCAACCCCCTCGCATGTTAGAACACATGGTCTGAGTTATATGGAGTATAAAATGAAGTATAAAGATAAAAAGGTGAGAAGCGAGGAAGAATACCAAGATATGATTTTTCAGTGGATGGTTGAGGGGTATAATGTAGAGCCTCTTATGGCCAAGATGGGCAAGAAGGGGTTTGAAGAGGAGTTTGAGAGGATAAATAAAATAATTGAGGAGTTAAAGAGTATAAAGAGGGAATTGGACGAGATAACGATCGAGGGGCTTGAGGAGGATATACTGGAGTTGAGAAAAATTATCAAGGACCCTTACAGGATTGACGATGTTGAGGAGAAGTTCAAGGAACTTAAGAGAAAGATAAGGGAAAGGTTCTTCATAAGCATGGTACAGCGTGGGGTAAAGGTTATAGAGGCTCAAAAGGGTGGTGTTGTTGGAGAGGGCAATCAAGGTGTTGTTGAGGCTGAGCGCGTATCAATACCTGTAGAAGGTAAAGGAGGCGTTGAGATATCGGGAGAGGGTAAGGAGGAAATTTTCGCAGGTGAAAAGAAAGTTCCCGTGAAGATAGAATGGGGTACAGCATATCTTATAGAAGAGGATAAGCCTAAGATGAGTTTCAGCATATTCAAATCGTTGCTAAGCGATGATGTGAAGGGGTTGTGTATAAGTAGAGAATATCCTGACAAGATAAAGAAAAAATACGGTCTTGATGATGTGCCGATGTTCTGGTTATCTGCAACGGATAGTGAGTACTCGATACATCCAACTGAAATGGGAAAACTACTTTATTCCGTGGAAAAGTTTCTAAAATCTTGCACCGAGCAGAATTTCAAGCCAGTAATCCTCTTATCGGGCTTAGAGTATCTTATAACTCAGAACAACTACGGATCAGTTTTAAAGTTTCTCCAATTGCTTAATGAGCAAATAACCATACACGACTCGGTGCTCATTGTTCCGATAAGTCCATCCACCTTGGACAAATCAGCCCTAAAAATGATAGAGCGGGAGATGGAAGTTGTTAAGGGATAGTTTTGCTTGCGCATCTTAGTGTATTACAGTACAATGATCCAAGAATGTTTGTTGTGAGAAAAAACATTGGAAGGAGGTGCAACAACTACGATATGAGATGGGGCAGAGACGTAATAAACTTCATCTCTATAGACAGCACTCACGGCACTCTTTCATTAAATTTTTTACTGTGACACTATTTCAAACTGTCCATTTTCAAATATCAATGGGTAAAAGCCCCTATCATGATTTGTGGCTCTCAGCTTATTTATGTTTATGTACAGGTTCGCAGTATCCTCCTTTCGCACGGTGTGAAGGTGTATAATGCCGTCTGCGAGAAAGTCTTCAACACCGTACAGACCGAAAACCTCCCTATCCATGGGCATCTCAGAAATCAGAAGTGCTGTCACGTCTAAGTCTCTTAGTCTTTCAAAGAAGTGGAACAACTCTGCTCTTGGGTTCTTAAACTCCGTAAGCGCGTAAAGTGCAGCAAGAGAGTCCAGCACAAGCAAATCGCAACCGAACATTCTCTTATAACTCTCAAGGGCTGTTACTATTGAATGTATCCAATCAATTTGCCTATCGCTCTTTCCTTCCTTCTCAACAATGTCCTTCCTTACCTTAGCCAAATCTATGACCACGACTTCCTCTATCCCCTCAACGTCCATACCAAGCCTTCTCATATGTCTCAAAAGGCTCTCCCTACTCTGCTCAAGCGTCAAGTATATGCCTTTTCTTTTGTCTCGTATGGCGCCCTGGTATAGGGCATTAAAGCACACTGAAGATTTCATTGTACCCGCACGACCGCAAACCAGAACTATAGATTTTTCCGGTATACCGCCTTCCATCTTCTCATCCAACCCATTAATATACAGCGGAAGCCTTTTAAACTCCTCAGCCATTAAACTGCACCTCCTTCCAACCGTGTATAATGTCAATACTTTTTAAAATTTTTGTGAGGAAAGAAGCATAGAATACGAATTATGAAAGTGTTATACGTATACTATGAAGGCAGAGGGGGTAGGCTTAGGATAAGCCATGGTAAATAATAACGCTCGTAAAGTTTGAGATATATAATGATGGTAAGTACTGATGTGCTAGGGGAATAGGTGTGGACATATTTCACACAAGGAAAAACACTTGATGAGTTGAAAAGAGGCTGTTGAGGTGCATTTTGGATATTTATTGGAAAAAGGTGAAGATGCCTTCGCTATCGCCCACGCC
>QMTG01000053.1 GCA_003649915.1 Thermoplasmata archaeon | reverse complement strand
CTTACTGTATGGACAACAGGTAAATTAACAATAAATTTTGGGTGGTTAGATGATAGCGAAGATGCAAAAATATGGCGAGAAAAATTCAGAAAAGAACTAAGAAAAATTGAAGGCTTTGATAAGTTTGTTCCATCATCTCCAACGGGAAAATGGCCAAATATACCAATTGAAGTATGGGGGCCAAAAGTTGATGAACTAATTACTATGTTGCAAAACTTAATTCCTAATAGTGATTAGTGTGCCTTTCCTAGTATGGCGTATAACAGGCAGATGCAGCTACAATACTCCTCCTCCCCCGCCAAAATCATAAAGCTAAACTAGTATGTTTGCCAAACGTTGTACGGGGCCTACATAAATCCTCACTTGTTTGTGGCACTCAATCCCAAATCTTTTTATTTGCACAAATCTTTTAATCCTCGGTGATTTCATATGTACGAGGTACGTTTTCATGGTCGCGGAGGACAGGGTGCAGTGCTTGCAGCCCAGGCCTTGGCTTCTGCAGCGTTTCATGATGGCTACTATGGTGTAGCTTTTCCCTTCTTCGGGGCAGAGAGAAGAGGTGCTCCTGTGCTAGCCTTCGCCCGTATAGACCGCGAAAAAATTTACCAAAAGACTCAGATTTATGAACCAGATTGTGTTGTGGTACTAGACGATAAATTGGTTGACCTAGTCAATGTCGCTGAGGGACTTAAACAAGATGGAATTGCAATCATCAACTCATCAAAAAAGCCCGATGAAATCGAGCTAGAGCGTGAGGCAAAGGTTGCGGTTGTGGATGCAACAACAATAGCGCTGGAAGTTCTAGGTACACCGATAACGAATAGCGCAATGCTCGGTGCATTTGCAAAGGCCACAGGGATAATTTCTATGGATGCGTTGGAAAAGGGAATAATGGACATTTTTGGGCCAAGAATTGGCGTTGAAAGGGCGAAGAGGAATATAGAGGCCGCAAAAAAAGCGTATGAAAGTACAGATATTGGTGTATGCAAAGGTGGAAGGATGTTTGAAAAGGGTAAGAAATGGTTACCCAACTGGGATGAACTTCCAATAGGTTTGGCTACCAGAGCTCTCAAAACAGATGTGGGTTTGGTGGGAATAGGAAGTTTTGTGGAAAACAAGACAGGCACATGGAGAACATTTCGCCCCGTAATTAACAAGGAAAAGTGCGTTAATTGTTTACTCTGTTGGTTTTATTGCCCAGATGGTGCGATAAAGCGTGTAAGTGATGGCGTTGAGGTCGATTATGATTACTGCAAAGGTTGTGGAATATGCGCAAATGAATGCCCGGTTAAGGCAATAACTATGGTGAGGTGAGAGCCATGATGAGAGTTGTTACAGGAAATTATGCAGCGGCGTACGCTGCAATGAGGGCGAGGGCCGAGGTTGTTGCAGCGTACCCAATCACTCCTCAAACATTCATTGTGGAGCATATTGCAGAGTTCATAAACAACGGAGAGATGGATGCCGAGTATATGGCGGTGGAGAGTGAGCACAGCGCGATGAGCGCTATAATATCTGCGGAGGCTACTGGCGTGAGAACGTTCACGGCAACATCATCTCAGGGTCTTGCTTTAATGCATGAAATGCTTTTCATACCGCCAGCGCTTAGACTGCCAATAGTTATGGCTGTGGTCAATCGCACAGTAGCTGCACCCATAGGAATATGGTGCGAGTACAATGATGCAATGCCCCAACGCGATACGGGCTGGATGATGGTTTTTGTTGAAAATAATCAGGAAGTCTTTGATATGATAATACAAGCGTATAAGATCGCCGAAAACTCCGATGTTTTGCTGCCAATGATGGTGTGTCTTGATGCTTTTATACTATCACATACCGTAGAGCCTGTGAGCCTTGAAGAGCAGGAAGCAGTTGACGAATTTTTACCCAAGTATAAGCCTCATGTTTATCTACTGCCCGAAGACCCGATGGCTGTAGGAACATTCACACCCCCTGAGTACATACAGGAGGTTAGGTACCAAGAGGATGTTGCCATGCGGAATGCAAGAAGGGTAATTGCTAGGGTGGATGAGGAGTTTGGCGAAAAGTTTGGAAGGAAATACCATGGTCTCGTGGAGAAGTACATGGTTGATGATGCCGATGTTGTTCTTATAACCCTAGGCACGGTTACCTCAACCGCCCGAGAAATCGTGCACAAGCTTCGCGATAAAGGGAAAAAAGTGGGACTGGTGAAACTCAGGTTTATGCGTCCTTTCCCAGAGCAGGAGTTAAGGGAGATTGCAGAAAATGTAAAGGCTATCGGGGTATATGATCGCTCAGTGTCATTTGGGTCAGGTGGACCAGCTTACATAGAGGTTCGAAACGCCCTATACGGCTTTGACATACCCGTGATAAATTTCCTCGCCGGAATAGGTGGGAGGGATGTTATGGCCCCTGACATCAACCTTATGTTTGAGAAGTTGTATATGGCAGCGGATGGTGCTGAGAAGAAAAATATAATATGGATTGGGACAAGGGGTGTTGAGCCATGATGACAATAAAGGATTTGCCACTGGAAGATTACTTTACAAGCGGACACACTGCATGCCCGGGTTGTGGCCCAGCAATCTTGGCGAAGGTGATAATGAAGGTTTTTGGTAAAAACACTGTGATATACACGCCTGCAAATTGCTTGCTCGTTTTCGGCGGTACATACCCCTATCTTGCTTGGAAAGTGCCCTACCATCATGTAGCCTTCGAAAATACTGCAGTATGTATAGCCGGGATAAGGAGGGCACTAAAGCGCATGGGGCGGGATGATGTGCATGTTATAGGTATTGCCGGTGATGGTGGCACTGCGGATATAGGAATACAGGCACTATCTGGTGCTGCAGAGAGAAACGAGGACGTAATTTACATAATGTATGACAATGAGGCTTATATGAACACGGGCATACAGCGTTCATCATCCACTCCCTACGGTGCATGGACTACAACAACACCTGTGGGAAAGGTAAGGGCTGGGAAGACTGAGTTTAAGAAAGACGTGCCAAGAATAATGATTGCTCACAATGTGCCCTATGTTGCCACAGCCTGCATATCTTTCCCGAATGATTTGCTGGCAAAACTTGAGAAGGCTAAGAGGATTAGAGGCTTCCGCTACCTCCAAATACTTGCTCCCTGCCCAACAGGCTGGAGATTTCCGCCCGAGAAAACTATCGAGGTGGGAAGACTAGCCGTGGAGACCGGTATGTGGACATTATACGAGTACGAGAACGGTGTTATGAGAATAAACCATAAGCCAAAGATGATACCTGTGGAGGAGTACTTAAAATTACAGGGCAGGTTCAGGCATTTGAGCGAGGAAGATGTAAAAAGAATACAGGATTATGTGAAGAGGAAATGGGAATCCGACCTAGCCCTTTGTCGCGCATATGGTGGTTGTGAATGATTGTTGTGGCAGGAAGTGCATCGAGAAAAATAGCACATGGAATATGCGAAGTTTTATCATGTGATTTAGCAAATGTTGAGATTAAGAGGTTTCCAGATGGAGAGGCTTATGTGAGAATAGATGATGACTTGAGTGGTGAAGACGTGATCGTCGTGCAAACAACTTATCCTGATGAGAACATTGTGGAGCTATTTCTCATCCATGACGCTGTGCGGGAGTTCAAGCTGAATTCCATGATAACAGTAGCTCCATACTTTGGCTATGGCAGACAGGATAAAAAGTTCAAGGATGGAGAGGCTGTAAGCGCTAGGGCCATGGCCAGGCACATTGAGATGGATGCGGATGCTTTTATAACAGTGGATGTGCACAGCCCTGAGGCATTGAGTTATTTTTCAATAAAGGCGAACAATACGACAGCAATGGGTGTTATTGGGGAGTACTTAACCTCGCTCAGGGAAATGCCAGAGATGGTGATTGCCCCTGATGATGGGGCGATAGAAAGGGCAAAGATTGTTGCTGAAAAACTTGATGCAGACTGGGACTATATGGAAAAAGTAAGGATCGACGGCGAAAATGTAGAGATATTTCCAAAGAACGTAGATGTTGAAGGAAAGGTTGTAGTTGTTGTGGACGATATAATATCGACGGGCGGAACAATGGCAAAGGCGGGGGAGATACTTAAAGCCTTTGGAGCAAAAAAAGTATACTCTGCTTGCACCCATGGAATATTTGCAAAGAACGCTCTCGAAAGACTTAGGAATGTATTCGATGTTGTGTTATCCACAGATACTATTGAGAGGAGTACATCACTTATTTCGGCAGCAAGACCCATAGCCACGGCTATAAAAAACGCATTAGGGTAATGGGGGCGGATATAGGGAAACAACGGGAAATGTGCACGTAATGCACTTTTTTGATCGCCCCAGTTCGCTGACGAGAAGTGTTGAGCAAAAGCCAACAACATGACCATTATCGCTCCAAACCCTCCAGAAACGCCTTTTTAAGTCTACCTTGGCCTGATTGTTGATTTTTGTGAGCATCTCCGCATTATATGTGCCATACTCCGCAATAATATCTATAAATTTTTGGCAGAAATCTATCATGAAGTACTCAGCAATGCGCAAATGGCGCAAAAAGTTTGCAATATTCCAAGAGTCTTCCTTAGCACAAATCTTGAAAATCTCCAGGGTTCTTTTGGGTTTGGCGAATAAAATAATGGGTGCAAGATATAGGGAAGCGTATGCTACATGCACTGCAAAAATTCCCACCCTTTTCCTGATTTTCTCTATAAAAGTGCCAATATCGTGTGTGGGTGGTGTGAGCGTAATAGCGCATTTTTTGTTTTTGAGCAAGTTCTTGTCCAGCACACCAACAGAGCGGTTTCTGTGATATTTGGACACAAACTTGGCCTGCTCATCATCAATTTTCTCAGCATAAATTATCGCCCTCATGTTCTTCACAAGCGATGGATAGGAGGCAATCATGGTGTTGATATTTGAGAATTAAAACTTAAATATTCTGCAAGCAATACTGCCAATTATCATGCTAAAGGCTTTAGGCATAAGAAAGGCATTTGACGGAAAGGTTGCTGTTAGCGATATAAACCTAGAGGTGAGAAAGGGAGAGATTTACGGAATACTGGGGATGAACGGTGCTGGAAAAAGTACAACAATGAAGATATGCGCAGGGATACTCCGCCCCGATAGTGGTAGAGTGCTTATATGCGGTGTTGATATTGTAAAAGACCCTGTAAATGCCAAGAAAAAAATAGGATATGTGCCCGAGGCGCCTGTGCTCTACAATAAAATAACGGGGAGGGAGTTTCTCGAACTCATAGCAAGGTCTTGGAGTATGGGCCATGATGCTGAAAAATACATAAGCCTTTACACAAAAAGGTTGAACATGCTTGATGCTCTCGATGATGAGATAGGCAGTTATTCCAAAGGTATGGTGCAAAAACTGTGCATAATAGGTGCACTCATTCATAGGCCGAGCGTTTATATACTTGATGAGCCAACGGCAGGTCTTGATCCCGTGCATACTGCAATAGTTAAGGATATGCTAAGGGAGGAAAAGAAAAGGGGTGCGTCTGTGTTTCTAAGCACACATATAGTGTCGCTAGCCCATGAACTCTGCGATAGGATAGGAATAATACACAAAGGCAGGATTATAGTAGAGGGAAGCGTGGGCGAAATACTCGCAAAATACCACTGTAATACTCTTGAAGAAGCCTTTATGAGGGCGGTAGGATGATTCTAACCCTTCTGAGCTATGATATAGTGTCGTCCATAAGATGGATAAAAGAAAGGATGAAAAAGCACCCGATAACCTTTTCATGGTTCCTCGTACTTGCGCTTTTCTCCGTATGGCTTGTAACAGAGATTTCAAACACCGCTGTCAGGATTCAAAACATACCTACAATATCACCATATCGCGTAATATTTCTAATAGCCCTATTTTTCATGGCCAAGTCTGCTGTTGAAATTAGGCGTGGAACGCTTAAAAACGATAGAATGGAAATGCTCATATCCATGCCCGAGAGCACGGTAAACCTTTATTTAGAGCGTGTACTCAGGGAAATAGTATACAACGCCTCCTTATTCGCCATTGGCGTATCCATACTTGTGCTTATGATAATAATCACGGGTAACTATTTTCCAATAACTCTAGAGTATTATGTGCTATCAATAACCGCAATGCTCCTTGGAACAATATGTGGTACTTCAATATCAATATTTGCATGCTATTGCGGTGCTATCAGATATCTAGGCATGATGGCATCAGCGCTCCCCATGGGTATAGCGTATGTTGTGTTGGAGAAGATCGCTCCAAAATATTTTCCGCTCCTCCTCCTGTTCTCACTTTTTCTTTATCCCCTCCCCGCTTTAAGATTCAGTGATGTTTGGGGGCTTCAGGTAAGAGAAAAGGCTACACATCGTGGAAGGAGCAGGTTATTCGGCCGAAATGTAATTTTTGCTAAAGACTTACTGCTAAGAGTGAGGGAGAAGGACATAGTAGGCTCTTCAATGTTGATTGTTTTTATTGTACTGGCAGAATTATATGTGTGGAAAACCCCCATCTCTGTTCCACGGCAGCGCCTTGGGCTATTGATAAAGCCCATAACGGTCATGATGTTTGCATACCTTGCATTGGCAATAGAATTCGTAATTCCGTTGATGGCTATTATTGGGAGGGAGAGAAGGACTCACTGGTTTCTTAAAACCCTTCCACTTCAAAATAAGGAAATAATTAAGGGCAAGGTAATGGCAAGACTTTTGCTTGCGCCGATTATGGCTATTGTTCCAATTCCGCTGTGCATTCTCTATTCCTTTCCTCTAGAATTGATAGTACTTGTGTTAACGGCAACAATAACGCTAACATTCATATTTTCCGCTATCGGGCTGTACTTTGGAGTAAAGCATCCAAACCTAGAGCCTGAGAGTGACGGAAACCCTGAGATTATGACGATGTATGCTGCTCTCATTCTCTGCCTCATATACGCGCTGCTCGCCGTTGGAATACCATCAGGTATATACATGCACGACAAATTTCTTGGAATACTAGCGCAAATCTTTGCTGCCGATATGGGCTCTCTCGCCCTATACCTCATGATTGAATACAGTGCCGAATGGGCAGACAAGATTGAGGTTTGATACGTAGGCCTACAATGTTCGCGGAGCGAAAATGTTATTTATCCCGACTACATAATTTCAGCACGCCAATCGCCACAAAATGCGGGTGTAATCTAGCCTGGTAGGATGCAAGCCTCCCGAGCTTGTCGCCCGGGTTCAAATCCCGGCACCCGCACTAATAAAGTATAGAGATTTGAGATGTGGAAATGAGCTCTTGAATAATAAGCGACCCTTATGTTAAGGCGTTATTCTAATACTGTATAAATTTGGCACGTTTGCGGGTAAGAATCTTCCATAGGCGATAATTTGCCAAAATGCTTGCACTGGGACCCATACAGCAATTAAACGCGATGCTCAGGTGAGGCTTCAATTCATACTTATTTCATATAATAGTCAATCGTGGCAAAATAATGCCTTTTTATCTCTAAATCACCCCTATTAAAAATTCAGTGGTGAAATGAAATCAGGATACCACACCCTCCGCTATAGAAAAGTTCTTATATGCTAGTTTAAAAT
>QMTG01000052.1 GCA_003649915.1 Thermoplasmata archaeon | reverse complement strand
TGCATTTCTCCCAGGTATAGGGCTCTCTGAAAACTTCATAATCGTATCTAGGATTACGTTGGCATATATGTAATCATCAGGAATCGTTATGTAGTGCTTTGGAGCGTCAGGGTTTGTTGAGGGATCGGAAGTCGAGCCAGTGCTTGTGGATTTTACCGTTCCGTTGAAATACCATGCGGTCTCGTTCAATACTATTTTTGGTGTGATATCCAATGGATTTGCCAGCACTATATAGTCGGGTTTGGCATTAATTCTGTCCGAGAACACGTTTTTTTCCCCTGTGCATATAAGGCTGAGACAATCTTCAATGCTATTTACTCTGTACGTTTTCATGGGTATGCTGAAGTTTGTGCACGCAATAGCGTACTTTGCCCCTAATTTGTCCTTGAGCACGTTAAGATCGTTATTCCAGTCAGAAGATACGATAACAGGTATGTTCAGGTATGATGCCACAGGTACCAGGTTGACAGCAATATTGTAATGCCACATATCTTTCTCAATTATTAGCAATGTGTCAGAATGCTTCCAGAGATCTCCTGCTATTTGAATTGATACTTCACACGGATCACCACTATACGCATGCCTGATTTCGATGGCTGAAAGTTCCGGGTATTTCTCCCCAATAACTATCGCTTTCTTTTCCGGATACCTATTGAGGAATTGCGTGATGGACGACGCCACATCACTCTCTTGGCTTTTCACCCATGGACAATGCCCAACAACAAGAAGAGGCTTTGTGTGCTTTCCCCCATCAAAATATGATGCCAATGGCGTGGCAATTAGGGCAAAAAATGGTGATTTCTGGTTAGCAATCACGATATCGTAGTCCTCATTTGTTCTCGAAGATGTTGTGCTCAGTATCTCATCAATTGATGCAATAGCCTCGCCAACAACTCCCCTCCTATGGGAAATGAGAATAATTGCTGAAATAATTAATATGGCAACTACAACAACAGCAAAACATTTTTTTCCCCTCATAATCTTTCTAGCACCTCTTTTTACAACACCATAATGCTTTTTGAGCACCATATTATCACCCTCATTTTTTCTCTCAATGCCAGAAGTGCCTGATGTGTCTGGGACACCACCATCTGGACACAATCTCCATATGCGGCATTTCCCAGCCAACCTTATAGAGTGCAGGTCATTACAATTTTCACACATCACATTCTTTCCATATGCAGTAGTAGGATAAATACTTTTAAATAATCAGCATAGTTTAATTATTAGCATATTATACAATAACTGCACAGTATACAATGACCCCTTCCCACATATTTTTCGTCAATTGTCCGACATTAACTTTATATATAGATTCATTATTCCCCCCAACCGACGTATAAGAACTAAAAAGAAGGCGTAAAAATGTCCTCGGAGGCAAAAATAATAAAACTGCTCCGGGATCATTCCCTGGCCCTACCCCGTGGAAGAGTTTATGTGATTGAGGACAGGTGTAAAGGCTGTGGTCTTTGTATAGAGTTCTGCCCGAAGAAGGTTTTACACCAGTCGGAAAGGTTTAATGCAAAGGGCTATCACCCCCCAGAGCTCATTGAGGAGCCACCGCTCAAGGTGTGCATTGCCTGCAAGTTTTGTGAGATGATATGCCCAGACTTTGCAATATTTGTGGAGGAGGTAAGCGCTGAGGAAGTAGGCGGTATGGAGGAAGGGGCTGAGTGCACAAACGGGGGTGGTTAAGTGGTCAGGGATGTGCTCACGGGAACGCACTTTATGAACGGCGATGTTGCAGCAGCAGAGGGTGCGATAGCCGCGGGTTGCAAATTTTATGCAGGCTATCCGATAACCCCCTCATCCGAACTTGCCGAGCACATGGCTATGAGACTACCGCAGGCAGGCGGAATATTTGTCCAGATGGAGGATGAAATTGCCTCCATAGTGGCGATGATTGGTGCCTCATGGGCAGGAGCCAAGGTTATGACAGCAACCTCCGGCCCCGGCTTTAGTCTCATGATGGAAAACTATGGCCTTGCAATAATGACGGAAACGCCGTGTGTTATTGTCAATGTGCAGAGGGGTGGACCATCTACTGGAATACCAACACTCGTTGGCCAAGGCGATGTGATGCAGGCGAGATGGGGGAGCCATGGCCCCTATGAAGCAATTGCGGTATCGCCTAATTCGCCTCAAGAGTGCTTTGATTTGACAATAAGAGCGTTTAATCTTGCAGAGAGGTTCAGAACACCAGTAGTAGTGCTCATGGACGAGTCTGTGGGTCACATGTTTGAGAAGGTTGTAATACCTGATAAAAGGAAGATTAAGATTGTAAACAGAAAACTCGCTGATAAGAAAATGAAGGGGCATTACCTGCCATACCTAGCGGACGATGACCTAATACCGCCCATGGCAATTGCAGGTGAGGGATTTCATGTGCATATAACGGGCCTTACACACGACGAGCGCGGGTATCCAGACATGAGTGCAGAGGCTCAGGAGAGGCTTATAAGAAGGCTTATAAACAAAATAAAGGTGTACGAGGACGAAATAATAGATTTGGAGTTTGATGAGTACAAGGATGATGCAGACATATACGTGATATCCTACGGCATATCTTCGAGATGTTCAAGGAGGGCGGTTAAGTTGGCGAGGGACGAGGGCATTAAAGCGAGCCTTGTACGCCTTAAAACGGTATGGCCCTTTCCCGAGAAGTATATAAGAAATCTGGCCAAGAAGGCAAAGGCGTTTGTTGTTGCCGAAATAAACAACGGACAGATTTTGCGGGAGGTTGAGAGATGTGCTGGGGCAAAGCCCGTGTACTTCTCAGGTCTTATGGGGGGGAGAGTGCACTATCCTGAGGAAATACTGGAAAAGATTGAGGAGGCTGCTGGTAAATGATTGCAAATTCACATGATCTTGAGCACCCTATGGACAAATACCTGCGCACCGACCGCTTACCACACGTTTGGTGTCCGGGCTGTGGAATAGGCACGGTGCTTTCATGCTACCTCCATGCTGTGGACAACCTAGGCTTGGACAAGGACAAACTTGTTATGGTATCAGGGATAGGATGCACGGGAAGGGCTGCGGGGTACGTGGACATGGATTCCTTTCACACAACCCACGGAAGAGCGATACCCTTCGCCATAGGGCTTAAAGCCATGAAGCCTGAACTAAACGTTACTGTTTTCAGTGGTGATGGAGACCTTTTCGCCATAGGCGGTAATCATATAATCCATGCAGCACGAAGAAATGCTGATATCAATGTCATTTGTATAAACAACTACAATTACGGTATGACTGGAGGGCAACTAGCACCGACAACCCCCGAGACAGCATATACGACAACGAGTCCCTACGGAAATATTGAGCCACCCTTCAATCTCGTGGGCCTCATGGCTGTCAGCGGTGCGGTTTACGTTGCAAGGTGGACTTCAATACACGTAAGGCGTCTCACGAAAAGCATTGAGGAAGCGCTGGAAAAGAGGGGGTTTTGCTTCATAGAAGTGTTAGCCCCATGCCCCACGGCCTTTGGCAGGAGAAATGAGATGCGCGATCCTGTTGAATCGCTCAAGTACTTCAAAGAGCAGGCGATAGTGAAGAATTTTGTCAACCCGCTTGAGGCGACCATAGAGCCAAATAAGAAGTTCTACGTCGGAAAGTTTGTGGACCTTGAGGAGGAAATGACATTTGAGGATAGGCTTTGGCTAATGACAAGTGAGGAGTTCCTAAAAGCACCTTCTAAAAAGCGCAAGGAAATGATTTTGGGCGTTAGGAGACACGTTAAGGAACACATGGAGGTACTCTTGCACACACCAGAGCCTACAGAGGAGGGTGGAAAGGGAGAGGGGGTATGATGACTAGGATGGAAATACTGTTTGGCGGGTTTGGCGGGCAGGGCATAGTAAGGGCAGGGCTTATAACAGCGAAGGCTCTATCGCTTTATGAAGATAGGATGACCACTTTTACGCAAGCCTATGGTCCTGAGGCAAGGGGTGGGGCGTCATCGGCGTGTGTTGTGGTGGATGATGAAGGGGTTGATTACCCCTATGTGACAAGGGCTGATATTCTTGTGGTTCTTTCTCAGGAGGCGTACAAAAAGTATATTGGCATGCTTAAAAACGGCGGTGTGCTGATATACGAGAAGAACCTTGTGAGCATTGACGAGGCTGATATTCCAAAGGGCGCCAAGGTTTATTCAATACCTGCAACAAAGATTGCCGAAGAACTTGGGAACAAAATTGCAGCAAACATAGTAACCTTGGGGTATCTGACAAGAATAACAAAGATTGTCAAGTATGAGTCCATGAAAAAGGCTGTTAAGGAGTCAGTGCCAAAAAGGTTCATAGAACTCAATATGAAAGCGCTTGAGGCAGGCTATAATTATAAGGAGGGCAGTGCATGAGGGTGGGTGTATTTATTTGCCATTGTGGTATAAATATAGCCTCGGTTGTTGATGTTGAGAGGGTGGCTAAGGAGATTGAAAAACACCCTGACGTTGTCTATGTAACCACATACAAATACATGTGCTCAGACCCAGGTCAGGAACTAATAAAAAGGGAGATAAAAGAGCACCAGTTGGATGCAGTTGTTGTTGCAGCCTGCAGCCCCCACATGCATGAAAAAACGTTTCGCGATGCAGCGAAAGAGGCTGCACTCAATCCTTACAGGGTTGAAATAGCAAACATTAGAGAGCATGTGAGTTGGGTGCACGAAGATCGCGAAAAGGCAACAAAGAAGGCAATAAAGATAGTGCGTAGTGTGGTTGAGAAGGTAATAAGGGACGTGCCACTGGAGCCAATAAGCGTGGATGTGACCCGTAGATGTTTGGTGATCGGTGGGGGAATTGCCGGAATACAGGCGGCATTGGATGTTGCTGAGGCAGGCTATGAGGTAATACTCGTGGAAAAAGGACCAAGCATCGGGGGGCACATGGCGCAGTTGTCCGAGACCTTCCCCACACTTGATTGCTCCCAGTGTATTCTAACGCCAAAAATGGTGGCGGTATCTAGGCATCCGAGAATTAAGATATTAACTCTTAGCGAGGTTGAGGAAGTCACAGGCTATGTTGGGAATTTTCACGTTGTTATAAAAAGAAAGCCCAGGTTTGTTGATGAAAACCTCTGCACTGCATGCGGGGATTGCGAAAAGGTATGCCCGGTTTTTGTTCCAAACGAGTTTGACATGGGTTTATCGCTAAGGAGAGCGATATACATACCATTCCCACAGGCCGTTCCATCATCCTATGTCATAGACATAAACAGTTGCCTTGGTTTAGAGCCGCTTATATGCGGGAAGTGTGCGGAAAAGTGTGAGGCAAATGCCATAAATTATGATGACAAGGGTGGAAGGATTGAGGTTGATGTGGGTGCAATAATTGTTGCGACAGGGTACGAGTTGTACGGAAAGGAGAACTTTCCAGAGTACGGCTATGGGCAGTACGAGGACGTGGTAACAGGGCTGGAATTTGAAAGGCTGCTATCTGCTACAGGTCCCACAGGGGGAGAACTAAGAAGACCTTCAGACTGGAAGGTGCCGAAAACAGTGGTCTTTATCCAATGTGTTGGCTCCCGCGACCCGGATAATCATAAACCCTACTGCTCCAAGATTTGCTGCATGTACACCGCCAAGCATGCAATGCTTTACAAGCACAGGGTACCTGATGGTAAGGCGTACATATTCTATATTGACATACGCGCTGGGGGCAAGGACTATGAGGAATTTGTTCATAGAGCGATGGAAGAGGAGAGAATAACATACATAAGGGGGCGTGTGTCAAAGGTTTTCCGCGAAGGAGATAAACTCGTTGTTTGGGGTGTGGACACACTTGCCGGCAAGAAGGTTGAAGTGCACGCAGATATGGTAGTCCTTGCCACAGCAATCGTGCCGAGCGAGGGCACAAGAGACGTGGCTGAAAAACTCAAGTGCGCCACGGACGAGAACGGTTTTTTGAAGGAAGCGCATCCGAAACTCAGACCTGTGGAGAGTTTGAACACAGGGGTTTATTACTGTGGCGTGGCTCAGGGTCCAAAGGATATACCTGAGACTGTTGCCCAAGCCAGTGCCGCTGCGGCAAAGGCTATAGATATACTCAGCCAGCCTAAACTTTATCATGAGCCAACAGTGGCTGTCGTAGATGGAGATAAATGCACAGGATGCAAGACATGCGTTTCCATATGCCCGTTTAACGCCATAAGGTTTAACGAGGAATTGAAGAGGGCTGAGGTTAATTCAGCATTGTGCGAGGGATGCGGTAGTTGTGCTGTAGCATGCCCATCAGGGGCAATAACCGCGACGAACATCAGGGACGATCAGGTGATTGAAATGGTAAAGAGCGTGCTTCAGGAGGCGTAAGGATATGGTAGGAGATGAATGGGAGCCAAAGATTGTGGCTTTCCTTTGCAACTGGTGTGCCTATGCCGGCGCTGACCTAGCAGGGGTAAGCAGGCTGAAGTATCCGCCGAATATTGTGCCAATTCGCGTACCATGCTCTGGAAGGGTTGATCCTCGTTTTATCCTTGAGGCTTTTAAGAAAGGTGCGGACGGTGTGTTGATCGGGGGCTGTCACACACCAAATGACTGCCACTACGTTGTAGGCAACTTTAAGGCGTACAAGAGGTATATCCTCCTGAAAAAATTGCTGGAACAGTTGGGAATAAATCCAAAGAGGCTACGCCTTGAATGGATATCGGCGAGCGAGGGCAGAAAGTTTGCAGAGGTAGCGAGGGAATTTACGGAAGAGATAAGAAATCTCGGCCCTCTCAGGCTATGGGGTGAATGATTTGCTCAAGATTGCAATTGCACCTCTTGGCTCATGCTCTGGCTGCGATGTAGCCCTCGTAGACATAGGGGAGGCAATATTAGACCTGCCAAAGATTGCCAGCATAGTTTACTGGCCAACTGCAGCAGATGGCAAGATTGAAGATTTGGAGGGCATGGATAGCATTGATGTGGCAATTGTGCACGGAATGGTTGGTAATAGCGAGCAGGAGAGGGTGCTAAGGATTATTGAAAGTAGGGCTAAGTACATCGTAGCGTTCGGCACATGTGCGTATATTGGCGGGATATTTGGGCTAAGAAACGCTATAGCAGATGCTGGTAAGATTCTCAGAACAGCCTATGTTGAGACACAGTCCACAGAAAACAAAAAAGGTGTGATTCCATCAATCACCCCCCCGCAATATGAGGTGGAGATGCCTAAGTATTACGACTTTGCCCTTCCATTGCGTGAGTTATGCCGTGTTCATGTATTTGTTCCGGGATGTCCGCCTGTGGAAGAGCAGATATTGCATCTGGTCAGTGCTTTGAAGAATCTAGCAAGAACTGGCAATTTTCTACCAGAGGGCACAGTTATTGCCGGGGATAAGAGCGTATGCACAGAGTGCCCACGGGAAAAGCCCGAAAATGTAACAATAAAGCGCCTGATAAGAAGATTTGAACTTAAGGAGGACAACGGGAAGTGTTTCTTAGTCCAAGGTGTGTTGTGCATGGGCCCTGCCACGAGGTCGGGGTGCGATGCTCGCTGTATTAAGGCGAATGTGCCGTGTAGGGGATGCTTCGGACCGCCGAGTGACGTGAAAGACCAAGGGGCAAAGATGCTTTCCGCCTTGGCATCCTCAGTATATGCTGATGAGGAAAAGGATGTTGGTGAGGAGGGTATAGC
>QMTG01000051.1 GCA_003649915.1 Thermoplasmata archaeon | reverse complement strand
GGCACAGACATCGTTTCACGAGCATACCTAAGGGTAGAAGGTTAAGTGCGAGGGCTGGGATTTGAACCCAGGAACCCCTACGGGACTGCCCCCTCAAGACAGCGCCGTTGGCCAGGCTTGGCTACCCTCGCGCTCTAGTTTTTACCCATCCAGATAACAATTACCCTAATTACTTGATGCTATCTAAACTTTTCTCTATTTCCGAGAACCTGTCCCTTAGTATTCTGAGGGCGTATATGAGCACATCATACGCTTTCAATGCGCCATCAGTCTCGTAAGTTAGTATAAACTTATCATCTCTCCCAATAACCTTGATGGCGTTGGGTGCGCATACCTCAACACATGTATTACATAGGGTGCATTTTTCGTTATCCTCTACTATTATCTTCTTTCCATCAGATTTTAAAATATTCACAGGGCAACTTTGAGCACACTCCATGCATAAATCGCAAAGTTTGGTGTCAATGTTAATTTCAGGATAATACTTGTATCCAACAGCCTGTGCAGCCTGCCATTTAGCGTGTTCTTTTCCACGACCAAGGACTGCTATCGCATATATGAGCAGTGCCTGCCCCTCTCCAAGTTTAACAATGGGTATATTCTTATCCACGGGCGCAAGACTTGGGTCGCCAACAGGCTCTAAATCCCCAGAGTATACAGTACAGGGTCCTTTTTTGCTCAGAGAGTAAATTATTGTGCACTGAGGACACCCAACACCACCGCACGAGCATTGATCACGAAACGTGAACAAATTGAGATCTGTGGGTATCGGGACAAGACCAAGCCTGTGTGCTATTATTTCATCAAAAAGCGGCGCTGCACTCTCATACTCATTACCATGCTCGTCCCTGATTGGCCCTAGGTGAAACTCAACATCCTCAATCGCCATCTTGGGCACATCGGCAATCATAGCTCTTCGCAATAAATTAACAATTGAAGGGGTTGTGTTGCTAACAATAATCTTTGCACGCCTCTCTTCCATCTCCTTAATTTCAATATTCATAACCTTTCCCTTCTCCTCAGACCCTTCTACCCCTCTTGCCACCCTTCGGCTTTGTGCCGTCATGGGGTATTGGAGTAACATCCTCAATCCTGCCTATTCTAAGCCCAGCTCTTGCAAGCGCTCGTATTGCTGCCTGTGCTCCAGGACCAGGTGACGTGGACTTATTACCCCCAGGCGCTCTCACTTTCACATGAATGTGCGTTATCCCCTTGCTTTTCGCAATCTCCGCCACACGCTCCGCTGCTTTCATTGCAGCATATGGCGATGACTCGTCCCTGTCAGCCTTTACAACCATCCCCCCAGAGCATTTAGCAATAGTTTCTGCACCCGTAATATCTGTAAGAGTTATTATAACGTTATTAAAAGAGGCGTATATGTGGGCAATACCCCACTTCGCCATATTAAGCGCCACCTCCTATCGTACCGCCCGCCTTCTTTTTCTTTAGCACCTCTTGCAATACATCGAGTTTTGGCCTTGCTGGATGTTCTTCGTCCGCAAGCGGAGATGTGTAGGCGTAATCAATATCGTCTTCCTCGTCGCGTCTTACCAAATAACCAGGCACTGTTACGCGCCTCCCCCTTATTGCTATATGACCGTGGACTATGAACTGTCTTGCCTGCCTCTTTGATGAAGCAAGCCCCTTCATGTAAACTACAGTCTGCAGCCTTCTTTTCAGCACATCGTTTACATCTAAAGAAAGCACATCGTCAAGTGTGGCGTTATCAGGCAACACTCCGTACCTGTAAAGTTTTCCTATAAGGTCCTTCGCCTCCTTCTCCGCCTGCTTATCGCCATATCTGAGCCTTGCCATCAAGGCCCTTGCTTGTGAGCGGACATTTCTTAGAAAGGATTGGGCAATCCACACTTCCTTTTTGTTCTTAAGCCCGTATTTTTTCACAAGCTCCCTTTCAACTTTAATCCTGTCCGCTTCCCACGGATGAGAGGGTCTTTCATACTTTTTTCTCGGAAACTTTGGGTCTCCCAAAAGTTCTCACCTCACTTCCTCTTCCTAGATACACCAAGCGCAAGACCTGTTCTACCATTTGAGCGTGTCCTCTGCCCCCTTACCTTCTGCCCGAGTTCGTGCCTTATCCCTCTGTAGCACCTTATTTTTTTCAGCAAGTTTATATCCTCATTTCTCTGCATAATCACGTCTGTGGAGACCAGATGCTTATCAACACCTGTGTCCCAGTCCTTTCTCCTGTTTAAAAGCCAAGCGGGGGCTTTATTTCCAAGAGAATTGATCAACCCCTGTATTTCCTCGATTTTTTCATCGCTGAGTTCTCCGAGTTTGGTATTTCTTGGCACCCCCACAAGCCTTGCAATGACCTCAGCTACCCTTATACCTATCCCTTTCACCCCGCATAAACCATAGACTATGGTCTTGTTTCCATCCAAGTCTGTATCGGATATCCTGACGATGTATTTAAAGCCTTCAGCCTCACTGCCCAACCATCACCACCTCAATCGCTGCTCCACGGTAAGCAGCAGAAAGTATATTATTGTATTTAAGCATTATTGCTCAGGTGAGTGGTCATGGAGTACCCCAAGGATGTTCTGACAATTAGCAAGAAAGGCAAGGTTGAGGTTCGAAACTTGGTGGATAGGGGTAAGTTTGTCATGTATGAGTATTTGGATCCGAAAACGGGCAAGAGGAGCGAGAATAAGGTTAAGCTTGTACTCTTAGGAAAGGAAAAAAAGGAATTCTTCCTAATACCCCTAAAAGACGGTAGGTATCTATGCCTCCCAACAGAGTACAAAGGTAGGAGGCAGGTATGGGATGGGGAGAAGGCTGTTGAGATTGGATGCTGAGGTGAACTCATGATAGTTATGAAGATTGGGGGAAGCGTTATAACAGACAAAAAGAGGTTAAAGGCGCTCCGCCTTCATGCGCTAAACGCCATTGCGGAATCTATATCCAAATGCGAGGAAGAAATCATAATAATACACGGTGCGGGCTCTTTTGGGCACATACTGGCTGATAAATACAGGGTCACCAGCGGAAGCGCTCTACCCAGCCAGATTTCAGAAATACACAGGGATGTTAGGGAACTAAACCTTGCCGTAATGAATGCGCTGATATCCAAAGGCGTGCACTCCATATCCATACCACCGTGGGACGTTGTGGTTATGAGCATGGGCAGTATTAGCAGTTTTTCTCCAAGACCCTTTAAGCATGCAATAGAGCGAGGTTTGACACCAGTGACCTTTGGTGATGTTGTGCCTGATACTATCAGGGTTTTTTCCATATGCTCAGGGGATGACTTGGCGCTTATGTTGGCTAAAGAATTTGCACCCAATATTGTTGTATTTTTGTCAGATGTTGATGGCGTTCTCTCAGCCAATGGAAGCGTTCTAAGAAGAGTGAGGGTTGGGGAACTTGAGGAGATCGCTAGTGTGGCTGATGGAAGGGCAGACGTCACAGGCGGCATGAAAAGAAAGGTAGAAATAATGGGTAAAATATGCGGGCTTGGCATACCCTGTGCCGTAGTGAATGGCTTGGCATCGGATAGGGTTGAGAGGGCACTGAGAGGGGATATTGAAGGTACCTTAATACTTCCGTGAGTGTGGTTGGCTGTGAAAAAGACAGAAAAGAGAAAGTATGACCATGTCAGAATATGCGTGGAAAAAAATGTGCGTGCAGAACATAATTATTGGGATGATGTCCACTTTATTCATCAAGCTTTACCAGAAATTGATTACGATAATATAAGCACGCATGTGGAGATTTTTGGTAAAAAATTATCCTATCCATTAGTGATATCGGGTATGACAGGAGGCTATGAGGAGGCAAAGAAAATAAACGAAAATTTGGCAATCGCTGCGGAGAGGTTTAAGATCGGTTTGGGTCTTGGAAGTATGAGACCCCTGCTTGAGGACAGTAATACGCTGGAAACGTATTCAGTGGTAAACGATTATAACATTCCACTCCTTATGGGGAACATTGGCGCACCGCAAATTGTGGGAGAGCGCATAGATGATATTATTTCCCTATGCAGAGATTTGAAGATGGGCGTTTTGGCAGTACACTTTAACTATGCACAGGAGATTGTGCAATTGGAGGGTGATAGGCATGTAGGGGGTGTGTTGGAGGCTATATCTGAGTTGGCGGGAAAGATCGCAGTTGTTGCGAAGGAGACGGGCTCAGGCATTGTTAAGGATGTAGCCGAGAAATTTGTATCCGCAGGTGTGGGGGGGATTGACGTTGGAGGGATGAGCGGCACATCTTTTACCGCTGTGGAGTACTACAGAGCACACGAGAATGGTGATTATGTAAGGGCTGAGATTGGGAAGAACCTATGGAACTGGGGGATACCGACGCCTGTATGCGTTATTGATTGCAGAGATTTAGGCGTGCCATTGATTGCAACCGGTGGAATAAGGTGTGGACTGGACGTTGCAAGGGCAATATCTCTTGGTGCTGCGGTGGGGGGTGTTGCGGGCGAACTTCTTAAGTTTGCGCTAAAGTCTGCAGGTGCTGTTATAGAGAAGACGCTAACAATACTGACGGAATTAAAGGCTGTGATGTTTCTAACATCGGCAAAGAGTGTGGTTGAACTTGGGAGAAAAAAAGTAATAATCACGGGAAGGTTGCGAGAATGGCTTGAGGGGTATTATGGGAAAGACTTGTGGGAGAGGGTTTTGCGCGAAAGGTGAGTAATCATGGTGCTAGATAAGGCAAGAAAATGGATAAACGAAATAAATGAAGCGCTTTCGAGGTATTTGGAGGTTGGCGATGTTGAAGAGTTAAGGGAAATGATGAAGTATTATCCTCTAGCAGGAGGTAAAAGGCTCAGACCTCTTATCGCGCTGCTCGTCGCCGAATGTGTTGGAAATAGGGCTAAAGAAGCCATGCCCTACGCTATAGCCTTGGAACTGACGCACAACTTCACCCTTGTGCATGATGACATCATGGACATGGACATGTACCGCAGGGGCAGGAAGACTCTCCACACAGCCTATAGTATCCCATTGGCAATAAACGCGGGCGATGCCTTATTTGCGAGGGCTATGGAACTCTTAACAGAAATAGACTTGGACATGAAAAGGTACAAGGCTCTCCTCAAAGAGTACACTTCAATGGTTCGGGGGATTGCAGAAGGGCAGCATCTTGATATGAGGTTTGAAGAGCGTGATTATGTATCCGTTAATGAATATATGGTGATGATTGAAAAGAAGACTGCTCTTATGTTCAAAGCAGCAGCCAAAGGGGGGGCAATCATAGGTCTAGGCACGGAAGAACAAGTCAAAGCCATGGCGGAGTACGGCTTATCTCTTGGCCTATCATTTCAGATATGGGATGACTTGCTCGACATACGCAGTGCCCAGGAATTACTCGGGAAGGATGTGGGCAGCGATATAAGAAACGGCAAGAAAACCCTGCTGGTGATTTATGCCCTTGAAAGGATGAATGCCTATGACAAAAGAGATTTTATGAAAGTTTTCGGAAACAAAGAGGCAACGGATGAAGATGTGCTAAGGGCTGTGGAAATTCTTGAAAAATACGGGGCAATTGATTATGCTGAGGAAAAGGCGAAAATGTATGCTGATAAGGCAAGGGAAACTCTCAGAATGCTTAGGGATTGTGAGGAAAAGAAAATATTGGAAGAACTTGTGGATTACATGGTGAAAAGAAAGTATTGATAAGAAATTACATCTCAAGATATTCCAATTTTTCTATGTATTTTTCATGTTCGTATATCCACTCTTTTGTTTTGTAATTAAAAAGTTTAGTATATTCGGCAAAAAAAGCTGTTTTAGGTTGCATAGTATAAGTTTTTATAACTGGTTCATATCCTGTAAGGATTGGAAATGCTTACGGGAGCACTATAACCAATATTTACCACAGGCCCCACGGGAATTGCGTGCTATGGTGAGTAAAGGGTCTTCTATCATTTTAAGATGGTCTCCTCCTATAGACCACAGTAATTTAGAAATCATTGAATACAGGATCTATAGAGGATTGGTTAGTGGAGGAGAAAGTTTACTCGCTACTGTGCCCGGCTCCGCAACTTCCTACTTAGACACCAATGTGACTAGAGGCCAGACCTATTATTACATGGTAAGTGCTGTTAATAGTGTTGGTGAGGGCCCACTATCAAGTGAAGTTAATGTAACACTAACAATAGGTGCTGAAGAAAAACAACCAAAAACTAAGACTATTAGCGATTATTGGTGGGTTTTCCTCCTTTTGGCTATAGTTCTAATAGTCATAGTACTCCTATCACGAAAGAGACCACGTTCGCCCACCACAAAACCGTCATCGCAAACTACGTATCAAAACCTACAGCAAAATGCATCCTCAACTGGAACTAGAGGAGAAAATGCTGCCCATACTACATAGGAAAATCCATATGATATCATTCCAATCCTTTCACAAGTTTTTCCAGTGTCTTTAAGTCCCAGAGTCCCACACTTTCCTCCACTAATTTATCTTCATCGCGGAAACCGCCTTTATTCACCAACAAATATTTTTTTCGGTAGTCTTCAAGGCCCTGAACAAGTTCGCTTTTTCTTCGCAATTCCTCATACTCAGCCCATCCCATTTTTCTGTCCCGCCACTTAACTTCCGCGAATAACGCCTCCTTCTTCCGCTTATTTACCGCCACGATGTCTATCTCCTCGCCTTTATGCCACCACTTACCCACAATATCCCACTGACGTGTAAAATGACTAATAACGTCTCTCACCACATCCTCAAAAATTTCTCCTAAATAAGTTTGAAAAGTTGATTCTATTATCTTGTACAATCTTTCGCCATTGCCTGTCTCTATCAGCCATTTATTGGGATAAATGTATCTAAACCAGAACTTAAAATAGTTGTCCAAAAGCCTGTATCTCAAAACTCTTTTTTGCTGAAGCACAGGGCGATCATCAACCACTATCCCAATACTTTGGAGTATGCTGAGATATCTCGCAAGGATATTACTTTCCATATTGACATTATTCTTTATCTCCGTAAAATTACGTTTTCCACTGGCAATGGCATTAAGTATGCTAAAGTATCGTTTAACCTCTCTTAATTCATCTCTCAGCAGCACTTCAGCATCTTCATATAACGGCGACAACCTATGGAGATAATTCTCTAGCATGTTCTCTTTAAAATCCAAATCCTGAGAAAACAAAAGTAAGTAATACGGTATACCATCAAGAACTGCATATACTTTTAGCCTATCTTCAAAACTGTAATTCGGGAAAAAATCACGAATATTCCAGAACTTCAGGGGCATCAGTTGAATCTGCCCTGTTCTTCTCCCATAAAGCGGTGAGGAGTGCGATAAAACTTTCTTTTCCATCATTGAGATTGATGACCCTACAATTATCAACATGACTTTCCTGCGCGAAAGAAGCATGTCCCATATCTTTTGAAACTCCTCAAGCACACCCTTTTCTAGCAAATAGGGGAACTCATCAATCACTATGACAATCTTTTCTCTAACTCTATTTAGCAATGCATTAAACACGTCAAACCATGTGGAAAATTCTGCAACCCCAAATAATTCATCTCCTAAAAATTCCGCTGCAACTCTCTGAAAGCTGCGAAGGTTTTCGCGGTATGTCTTTTTATCGGCAAGATAATAAATCCCCTGATACTCTCTTAGAAATCTCAGAACTAATTCGGTTTTTCCCGTCCTCCTCCTACCATAAATAACGACAAAACTCGCTCTTTCCCTTGCCGCCTGCCTGCGCAAAAACGCAAGTTCATCATTACGATCAATAAAGCGAAACATGATTTGCCAAATCACGATTATGTATATAAT
>QMTG01000050.1 GCA_003649915.1 Thermoplasmata archaeon | reverse complement strand
GTCGTATACAGAAAAAATAATGGAATATATATACTTGATCCAGAAACATATGAGACTACCGAAATATTTTGTACATATCAAAAAGCACGCCGAAATCGTGGGGTGAAAGAACAGATGGAGGTACACGAAATATCAAGTAAGAATAAGGTTACTCCAATGAAGGGGGAGAGGGAGTGCGTAAAAGTGATTAAAATAGAGGATTCTTGGTTTTTAGTCGAGTGAAAAGGTTTTTAAATCGCTTATTACATGTCAAGGTGTGATGAAGAGGCGGATTCACATCAGGCGATACTTTAGCATTGTAGCAGTGTTCATCGGCGTAGTAGCTATTATTTTTGCATCATTCTTATGTAGGGCATCGGCAGTGGGAGTGCAAGAAAATGCAGAAGAGAGTGAGAGTATAAGTGGAAATGTTGTTTGGGAAAATAAAACACTCACAATAAATAACAGTATTGAGATGGAACAAAACTCTACGATGATCATTGAGAATTCCACTGTGAACTTTCAGGGGCATAAAATAATCATGGGGATAAACACCACACTTATTGTTGAGAACTCCACAGTATTAAACTTTACACTTTGCACACAAATACCAACTCTTGCCCCATGGGCAAAAGCATGGCTTAATCACTCATCAATAATTGATGGAGAGTACGACGTAGAAAACAACCTTATAATGTTTTCATACAATTGCACGTTTCTTGATGGGCACTTCAACGTAAAGCGTTCTATGATGACATTTGACCAAAGCTCTGTGATAAACAGCACAATTGTTAGGTTTGGCAATTCCAGCCTTATTATCTCGAATACGAAAATCAATAACACATATGTATATATGGACCGAACATACTCTACACACATCCAAGCCGTTTTTGAAGGAATTAAAGAATTTGTGTGTACAATCTCCACACTAAATTTCTACAACTGCACTACATATAACATATCATTGCTTTACTTCAAATCCTCAACAGTGAAGATGAAAAATTGCACCTTTGACGAATTTTCAGGCATGCTTGCAGATTACTGTAAGAAAATTTATATGAATAATTTAACTTTTAGGAATATGAGCGGTGGTGTTGGAGTAGCCACGTGCGATTATCTTCTCATAACCAATTGCACTTTTTTAGGCGGTAGTAGCGAAAGTTTTGATGCAATTGCTATTAGTAGTTCAAAAGCAATCATACACAACAATAAGTTCAGCAAAATACCTGGGACTTGCATTCGTGTTCTGGATTCTAACGCTACAATTGAGAATAATGTTATAGAGATGTGCGGTGGGTGTGACCTGTATATTTTTGGTTCAAACGCAATAATTGCCAATAATACGTTTGATGGTGTGGGAAGGGATTTAGCCGAGATATGTCGTCTCACGGTTGTGGTGAGCGACCCGAACGGCAAACTTGTAAGCGGTGCTCATATTACAGTTACCGTGGAGAACAGTATTGTAATGGATGGTATCTCAAACTATGGTACTGCCGTTTTTGCTGTTCCTGTGCATCTTATTGAAAACAACAGTGAAATATACTATAATCTCGTTGTGGTAAACTGTACATACAAAGAGTACTACGGAAATTACTCTTTTGGCTTGGAGGACAAAATCACAGGCAAGCGTGATGTGCTTGTTGTTAACATAGTTCTTAAACAAAAGAATAATAAAAGTACACAAAGACAGCCTTTATATTACTGGCTTGCTCTGATAGCGATAGTAGTGAGTATACTACTAATTTTATTTATATACAGACGCCGACGTCATACTAGCCATACTGCGTAATATATCTATATTCTTCTCGGCAGCAGTGCCGACAACAATGATGTCCGCACCTGCATCTAACGCACCCTTAGCTCTCTCGGGTGTTGTTATCCCCCCACCAACAATGACAGGTATGCTTACCGCATCCCCCACAGCCTTTATCATATCTGGGGGGACAGGCTCTGGTGCTCCACTCCCTGCCTCTAAATAAACAAACTTCATGCCCAAATATTCGGCAGCGAGGGCGTATGCAACAGCCTCTTCAACATTCTCCCTCTTTATCACTTCTGCTTCCCCAACCTCACCAACTGCCATGCCGGGCTCTACTATTATATAGCCCATGGGTAAGGGCTCAATTCCCAGTTTTTTAACAAGAGGTGCTCCCTTTACTTGCTCCCCAATTATCTTATTCCTGTTTCGCGAATTCAGAAGGCTCATGAAAAATACAGCGTCTGCCTCACCCACAAGGCACTCGGCACTTCTTGGGAATAGTATCACAGGCAGTGAGCACTCGGACTTTATTGCAATAACTGTGTTGCGAACCGTGTTACGAGTGAGACCTGTAGAACCGCCAACCATTATTGCATGCGCACCGCTTTTCTGTGCAATCTTTGCCATCTCTCCCGCTTTTTTTGCCCCTTGCTTGTCAGGATCTATGAGAACAAACAGGAGGGGGCCACTCTCCAAGCCATGCATTATGTAATTGAGCACAGAGCCTTTCCACGTGCGCAAACTATCACCATCCTTTGGCATATGCGCCCCCTATAAAAGATATGAGGGCTATAAACATTGCCACCTTGGCAATCCTTTGCCCTTTACTTGGGCTTTGATATGCGATTACGGAGGAATATATAAAGACGCATGCCGAGATGAGTAATGGTATTATGTAGTATAGCGTTGGAAATACCACATATGCGCATAAGCCGACAACTATCGCCAGCACATTGAGGACAAATGCCACATCCAGCGCTCTTTTTCTTGATATAATCATGGGAAGGGTTTTTCTATCAAAAATATCGCCCTCAACATCCTCAACATCCTTAACAACCTCCCTTGACCACGTTGCAAGGAATGCCGTTACCATTAGCAGGGGTGTGGCTCCAAGTCCATTTGCACAAATCGCTCCGAATAGGAAGAGAGAAGCAGACAAGTACGCAATTGTTATGTTTGCTGCCACAGCCTTTCTTTTAATCCTAGCATTGTACAGCACGAGAACTATGAGATTTAGGGTGCCCAGCATGATTGCATATATGTTTATGGTGAATAGTAATACATATCCAACAAGAAACAATAATATGGAAAGGGCAAGCACGGTGCTCTCATTTATTCTCCCGGATGGGATGGGGCGCTCAGGACGGTTTATTCTGTCCACGTACCTGTCAAAGTAGTCGTTCATGGAGTTGCCTGCGGCTGTGTAAAGAAATGCGACAAGTGCTCCGATGATGGGCTTGATTTCTAATATTGAGACGCTTACGTATGCTCCTATCAGTACTGCGATGAACGACATCAGACAGTTATGAGGGCGTATAATCTCAAATAATGGCTTTGGGTTCATATTTTTCCTAATACTATTGGTGCTGTTATTAAAAACTTTTCCAGATAGTTTTTTATCGGTATTAGCGCTCTACTAACCATGGTGAGGTTAAAAATTGACTTAGCCGTGGATGGAAAAGCGGGGATTATTAAGTGGGTAGTAGAAGGAGAGGGTGACAAGGAACTTTGCAAAAAAATAGTTGAAAATATAGAGAAATGCGTAAAATACGGACCGCATCCTTATATCGCTGTTGACGCCGTGGTCTATCGCAATGGAAAGTTTCTTCTTGTGCGGAGAAAAAACGAGCCCTACAGGGGGTATTATGCACTACCGGGTGGTTTTGTTGAATACGGTGAAAGGGTGGAGGATGCAGTGCTCAGAGAGTTGATGGAAGAAACTAGGATGAATGGAAAAATTGCAGGAATTGTTGGGGTATATTCGGACCCTTCAAGGGATCCGAGAGGGCATACCATCTCCGTAGCCTTCCTTGTTCTTGCACAAGGTGATGAACAGCCGATTGCTGGTGATGACGCTTGTGAAATATCATGGTTTGATGCCGAGCATTTGCCAATGATGGCGTTCGACCACGATAAAATAGTGAGGGACGCTATCAACTTACTCAGAAATATGGGCTATTATTGATCGAAACACATCATCAATTGGCTGGGATGCATCCACAACAATAAGCCCCTCTATCTCAGCAATATAAAGGTAATTTTTTCTCACAACACTCAGGAAATGTATTTTTTCAAACTTCACCCTCTTGCCACGAGGCTCTATCCTTCTCAACCCCTCTTCAGGCTCAATATCTAATAAAAATGCGTGAGTTGGTTTGATTATTATTGGTTTCTGCACTTTAAGCAAGTAATCAATAGTTTTCTCATCACCGCCAAAGTATTTGGCAAGATATACCGCTTGATAGGCACACGTTGAGTAGTAATATCTGTCACAGACAACGGCATAGCCCTTGGATAATTTATCCCTTATAATTTTGGTGTGTTCTGCCCTGTCCGCTATGAACAAAAAAGTCTCAGCAAACTCGGATAGGCTATCGGAGGGTAACATCCTTCCTATTATTCCCTGCGTAGGCTCAGCAGTGAGAAAAACCTCGTAACCTCTAGATCTCAGCCATTCATGCAGTTTTTTTGCAATCGTTGTCTTTCCGGAACCGTCAATGCCTTCAATCACAATGAACATCATATATCACCATCTGGCTTAGTGGTGTGCTATTGTACATCCTCGGGTGGATAATAAAAGGGCGAGATATAAGTTTGGTGGTAAATTGCAGGGCGAAAATGTCCATATGTCCAATTTTCATATTTTTGGAAAATAAGAGAAAATCGTGCAAAAATTCAATACGGAATGTTTATATTGGCGAATACTGATATCCATAGGTAATGGATGAGTGGGATGTTAGGATACTCACAGCCTCCTACAGACGAGACCCAGTGCTCACTATAGAGTTATACGGAAAAACAAGGGACGGCAGGTCCGCCGTGATTCTGTATGAGAACTTTCATCCATATTTCCACGTTATTGCCCCCATGGAGGTTGTTAAATCTGTTCTTGGCAACGACCCTGAAGTTGTATCACTTGAGGAAATTGATCTCTTGCACGAGTCTGAGTGGCAGAAGGCAGTCAGGATAACAATGAAACATCCGTGGCGCGTGCCAGAGTACAGGAACAAGTTTACAGGCTATACTGTGCTCGCTGCAGACATACCCTTTGCCCAGCGTTTCATATACGATATGGACCTCGGTGCCTGTGTTCGTGTTCGAGGCGATGCCGTGGAGGATGAGAGGTATATGACAGACCTAGTGATTAGAGCAAAGGAATTTGGGGAGTGCGAGCCGTTCATACCGCCGCTTAAGGTGCTCAGTTTTGACATTGAGAATAGCATTCAGAAGGGCACAATATACGTTATAGGATGCACGCTAAGGGAAGGTGATGGGGATCTTGTAAAGAAGAGTTTTGTAGGCGAGGAGACAAAAATATTGCTGGACTTTGTCAAGTTTGTTCAGGAGACAGACCCCGACATAATAACGGGATACAATGTGGATGGATATGACATCCCAATAATAATAGAAAGGATGAGAAAACTCGGAATGCGCGACGGGTTCAAGATAGGAAGGGACAAGAGTGTTCCGACAAAGGTGGGTAGCAGGTTCTGGCGCATACGTGGCAGGGTGCTAGCTGATGCGTGGTGGTGTGTTAAGAGCGAACTCAAACCCAAGCAGGAAACATTAAACTCTGTGGCAAGAATGGTTCTCAACGAGGAAAAGGAAGATGTTGACCCCACGCATATTGACAAGGAGTGGTCAGAGAACAGAAATAAGGTCATAAGTTATTGCCTGAAGGACTCAGAACTTGCCCTTCGCATTCTTGAAAGAATAAACGTTGTGCAAAAGTACATGGACTTGGCTGTGGTATCAAAATTACCCTTTGATGATGTGATAAACGGTAGCACATCCACGCTTATTGACTCCATACTCAGAAGAGAGGCGGACAGGAACAGGGTGGCAGTGCCGATGACTAGAAGAGGAAGGGGTGGTGGAAAGATTGAGGGCGGATACGTGCACAGCATTGCGCCCGGAATATACCACTGGATTTGTGTGCTGGACTTTAAGAGCATGTACCCGAGCATAATAATAACCAAGAACATATGCTTTACAACCCTGTCCCCGAAGGGGACTATCGTAAGTCCCACCGGGGATAAATTTCTCAGCAAGGATGTGAGGGAAGGCCTGCTTCCAAGAATACTGATGCGCCTAATGAAGGACAGGGAAGAGGCAAAGAAGAGGATGAAATCGGCAAAGGATGATGAGGAGAGGGAGTACTATGATCGCCTTCAGAACGCCATAAAAATACTCATGAACGCCTTCTATGGCGTTTTTGCATCTTCCTTCTACCGCTTCACCAACCCTAGGATCGGGGCGAGCATCACGGCGTTTGCTAGAGAGAATATAAAGAGCATAATAAACGAACTGGAAAGCGAGGGCTACCACGTGATATACTCTGATACGGATAGCGTGTTTGTTCAGTCCCCCTACAACAATCTGGAGGATTGCATAAAGTTTGGAGAGTCTTTGGCAAAGAGGTTCAGCACCGACGGCATAGTGCTCGAGTTTGAAAAAATAATAGAGCCGCTTTTTTCCCATGGCAAGAAAAAAAGATACGTGGGGCGCATTGTATGGCCAAAGAAGGACATAATTGTTAGAGGATACGAGATAAGGCGAACTGACGCGTTTGACTTGCAGAGCGAAGCCTTAGCTATGGTGTTTAACGAAATACTGGACGACAATCCAGAGGGTGCAGTGAAGATTGCAAGGGAGATTGTAGCAAAGGTTCTAAGGGGTGATGTGCCTGTTGAAAAACTAGTAATCTCTCGCACATGCAGGAATTTTAGGGAATACAAAGACCCAGACAGTCAGGCAAATGTTCAGGTGGCAAGAAAGCTCATTGAGATGGGGTACGAGTTTGTACCAGGGATGAAAGTTTCTTGGATAGTTGTTGACAGCAAACGTACACCGCAGATCGTTGAGCCCTACATTGAGGGCAGAAAGTTTGAATACAGACCTGACTGGGAGTATTATGCGAGAAGGGTTGCATCAACACTGGCAAGGGTTACGGAAGTATTCGGCTGGGATGAACAGTCATTGCTAAGTGGCGCAATGCAGTCCACATTTCTCACATGGGATAAGATTGAGAAGAAGGCCGTCAGTGTGGATGCTGATACGGATAAAAAAGCGAGTCTTGAGCAATTTGTGCAGGATGAGGGTGCTGAGGAAGTGGATAGAAAAAAGAGAAAAATAGCAGTGCCCAAGCTCACAAAGAAAAAGTTAACCCTTGAGGACTTTATGTGATTGTTTTATTCACACCCAAGCCTATATGGCGTAATTTTATGGGGTGGATTGGATATATATAATGAGATGTTAGGTAGTGACCAATTAGGTGGTTGGGGCATGTTGTTGTGGAGAACAAAACTTATTAAACCCTTCAGTATTACTAATATTACAATCATATCTGTTGAATACATCATCGTAACGCGTACTGTAACATCCGCAGTATGTATGGTGGTCTAATGTTAGAAATATGCTGGTCCGATTTGCTCAAAAAGCTCGAGTACAAGGAACATACGCCTTAAACAATAAGACGGGATTAACATGCATGAGGAATTGATAAACGCTCAGGAAAGTCAGGTTCGTGTTGGGAATAGGGCGGAGATATACATCATAGATATGGGCATGTGTGATAAAAGAAAGTGCACAGGGCATAAGTTGCTCAGGATGAATATCGTTACTGTGGCAAAGAGGGTGCACAGGGGTGCAATAGTTTTAAATCCTGTAGCCAAGAAGGCACTGTCAAGGGCTGATGTTAGAAACGCAAGGCGGTTTGGTCTTGTGGCTATAGATACATCATGGAATGCGGGTGATAAGCAGTTTTATCGTTTTCTTAAGTATAACTGCCGTGCCCTTCCATACCTGATAGCAGTAAACCCC
>QMTG01000049.1 GCA_003649915.1 Thermoplasmata archaeon | reverse complement strand
TGGAGCATACACCTTGTTGGAACAAAAACAATTGACGGCAGAGGAGTTTATGAGAATAACAGCATAGGCAAGAACAACAGCGCTGGTGCAGTAATTCAGGAGTGGTGGGTAAGAGTCAGAGTTGTTAACAATAGCAATGAGCCAGTAAACGGTTCCGATGTTGTGGTTGACGATCCGAACCACAACAAAATAGTATGGGGAACAACGGGCAATGATGGCTGGGTAATATGGAATCAAAGTGGCTACTCATCAATCAATCTCACAGACTACACTATAGCTAATAGCGGTAGCTTAAATGATGTTACCTATTATGAGTTTGCCGCATATCTAGATACAGACAATGATGGTAAACCCAATGCCCATGAAAGCGTGTTTGAGAAGATAAATGAAAATGAAGTTATATATATAACGCTTAATGTTTAACCTCGTCATTCTTGCCGTTGTGATAATGTGCCGTTATACGACGTCTATATAGACGCAAATAGCGTACTGCAGATTAAGATGACAGAGAAAAATAAAACAAAGCCTTCCAGCTAATTTTCTACACTTTTTATTTACTCATAGTAGCCAACAAAAATTTGCCATTCAAAACCTCTTACTATATGAGTGCGGGGGCAGGATTTGATACATTGGAAAGGCCACCCATCCAACACCTTAAACCTCCTTTCCGCCTCTCAAATCCTATTACCAACATAGTGCGGGGGGCCGGATTTGAACCGGCGAACCCCTACGGGAGCAGATCTTGAGTCTGCCGCCTTTGACCTGGCTCGGCAACCCCCGCATCATTGCCGATAAAAAGCAATGGGGTTATAAATGTAATTGTGCCTGATTTAAAAATTGTTATACACAATGTTAGAAACTGTTATATATAGGGGTCACATAAAGAAGGTAAGATATATAATGTGGTAGGAAAATTAGTATGTGAGATTTGGGGAGGAGAAGGGCAATGGAAGCAGTGGTGCTAGCCGCCGGCGAAGGGTTGAGACTCAGACCCTTTACTGTTTCTAGGCCGAAAGTCATGATTGAGATTGCCAACAAGCCAATAGTGGAATATGTTGTCCGGGCATTGGCTGAGACAGGGATAAGGGACATAATTATGGTTGTTGGGTATAAAAAGGAGAGTGTTATGTCATACTTTGGCAACGGAGGGGCGTACAATGTTAGGATTGAATATGTTGTGCAAAAAAAGCAGCTGGGAACAGCCCACGCACTTCTCACAGCAAAGGATGCTTTAGATAGTGATGAGTTTCTTGTACTCGCAGGAGACAATATTGTGGGGAGCGAAAACCTCCAACCTGTGATTAAATCGGAGGCAATAACTGTGGGTGTGACGGAGAGTGATATTCCGTCGAAGTATGGTGTTGTTTTGCATAAAAACGAGTACGTTATTGACATAATAGAGAAGCCTGAGAGGGCTGAGATGAGGCTGATAAACACTGGAATATACAAACTTACAAGCGAAATATTTGACTATATACCACAGTGTATTGAAGAGGGAAAGTACGGAATATCCCATGTTCTTTCGCACATGATCAAGACTGGTACTAAGATTAGGTGGGAAAGAGTTGGGAGCGGGTGGAGGGATATTGTATATCCGTGGGATATTGTTGAAGCCAACGCCCATGCACTTACTGGTATTAGCAGGAGGATAGAGGGTGATGTTGAGAGAAATGCGGTAATTAAGGGCAGGGTTGTGATTGGAAAAGATACAGTTATTCGTTCGGGGTGTTATATTAGAGGGCCTGTGATAATAGGTGAGGGGTGTGAAATAGGGCCTAACGTTTACATTTCAGGGGGTAGTGTCATAGGAAACGATGTCACGATAATGGCAAACAGTACTGTTGAGGAATCCGTGATATTTGATGAATCCATAGTAGGAACCTCCTCACACATATCAAGGAGTGTGATAGGATGGGGCAGTGTTCTGGGCTCAGGTGTGCGCTGCCCTTCCTCAAGTGCAACGGTTGTTTTTGGCGACGAGGTCTTCAATCTTGAGAGCACGGGAGCAATGGTTGGGGAAGGATGCAAGATAATGAGCAACTGTGTCATCATGCCCGGCGCTATTGTGGGTGCGTACTGCAAGGTAAAACCCCTAAGGGTGATAAGCGGGACAATTGAAGACGGCAGTATAGTGGTGTAAAAATATGTGCGGAATTGTCGGATACATAGGGTGGCGAAGGGCGATAGACCCGCTAATTGCCTCGCTCAAAAAATTAGAGTATAGGGGTTACGACTCAGCGGGCATTGCAGTAATAGGTAGTGATTTGTATGTTTATAAGACTGAAGGAACAATAGACAAACTCGAAAAAATGCTTCCAAACATTGATGGCAATTTTGGAATCGCACATACGAGATGGGCAACACACGGCAAGCCGACAGACTACAACGCGCATCCCATGGTGGACTGCAAAGGCGAGATTGCAGTGGTACACAATGGCATAATTGAGAATTACAGAGAGCTGAAGGAGGAACTTATGGCAAGAGGACATAAATTCACATCCGAGACCGATACAGAGGTTATTCCACACTTGATTGAGGAATCGTATAATGGGGATTTGCTTAAAGCATGCATGGAGGCTGTTAAGAAACTGAGAGGAACTTACGCCATAGTTGCAATATCCAAGAATGAGGAAAGGCTTGTGGCGGCAAGAAAGGAGAATCCATTAATTGTCGGTGTGGCTGAGGGGGAAAACTTTGTCGCCTCGGATATACCTGCCCTGCTCAAGTATACGAGGCGTGTCATGTACGTGATGGACGGAGAGTTCGTGGACGTCAGAAAGGACGGTGTTAGAATATACGACTCTGAGGGTAATATTGTGCAGCGGGATTGCGTAGAGGTTGACCTCAGCATTGAGGATGCGGAAAAGGGTGGGTATGAGCACTTCATGCTAAAAGAAATATTTGAACAGCCCAGAGCGATACGTGACTCCTTGCTTGGCAGGATTGCAGAGTTAGAGTTAAACGGAATTGTCCTTGCAGACTACGATATAATAAAGATTATCGGGTGCGGTACATCGTATCATGCCGGGCTCGTTGGGAAGTATATAATTGAGGGGATCGCAGATGTGCCTGTGATTGCGGAGATGGCGTCGGAGTACAGGTATTCTTCCAAGGAATCGGAGGACTCCCTAGTCATTCTCATATCTCAGAGCGGTGAGACCGCAGACACATTGGCAGCGGCAAGGGAGGCTAGGAGAAGAGGGGCAAGGACTGTAGCGATAACAAACGTTATGGGTAGCAGTTTAACTAGGGAGGCTGACGCAGTTATATATACGAGGGCGGGAATAGAGATAGGTGTTGCTGCGACAAAGAGTTTCACCACCCAACTCATAACTTTGTATCTGATAGCACTAAGGGCTGCTGAAGAGCGTGGTGCTCTAACACCAGGGGAAATAGAGGAATACAAAAACAAACTCCGCCTTCTACCTCACAACGTTGCTCAGGTGCTTGATAGGGCAGATATTATAAAGAGAAAAGTGGAGATGTTCGACGGCGTGCACAGTGCATTCTTCATAGGGAGGCATATAAACTACCCAATAGCCCTTGAAGGAGCCCTTAAGATGAAGGAAATATCGTATATACATGCGGAAGGATATCCCGCAGGAGAACTCAAGCACGGCCCACTGGCACTTCTCACAGAAAAGACCCCGATAGTTGCAATCGCGGTTAAGGACCACACGTACGACAAGATGATTGGAAACATTAGGGAAGTGAGCGCGCGCTCTTCCCCAGTCCTCGGCGTGGCTTTTGATGGAGATAGAAACATTCAAAAATTCGTTGATGATGTCATTTATGTCCCAGAGGTGGAGCCTGTGCTCTCTCCAGTGCCCGTTATCGTGGCGCTGCAACTCCTTGCATACTATGTGGCAAAAGATAGAGGATGCCCCATAGACAAGCCCAGAAACTTGGCAAAAAGTGTGACTGTGGAATGAGGTGGTTATGGAAATGAAAAAACATGAAATAAATGTGGCAGTCGTGGGTGTGGGCTCCATGGGAAAGAACCATGCAAGGGTCTATTCTGAGATTGCAAACTTGATCGCTGTCGCCGATATTAATGAAAAGCAGGGAAAGGAAGTTGCAGAGCGATTGGGTGTGATGTGGTACAAGGACTACCATGATCTACTCAACATGAACATCGATGCTGTGAGCATAGCAGTACCTACCAAGTACCACTATACTGTGGCTAAGGATTTCATAGACCATGGAAAGCACGTTCTTGTGGAAAAACCCCTATGCTTGGATATGGAAGAGGCAGAAAATCTTGTCTCATTAGCAAAAAGCGCCGGGATTGTGCTGGCAGTGGGCTTTATAGAGAGACACAACCCTGTGGTAAGGTTTGTAAAGGAGGGGTTGCGGAATAAAAAACTTGGAAAAATAATATCCGCATCATCGCGAAGGGTGAGTTCATTCCCATCCAGGATAAGGGACGTTGGTGTTATCCTAGACTTGGCAGTGCATGATATTGATATTATGAGATATCTAGTTGGAAGCGATGTTGTAAGCGTTTACACGGTTGGCGGAAGGAATGGAGAGAGCGCTTATGAGACGCACGCATCCATAACCTTAAAATTCAGGAATGGAGTTGTCGGATATGTTGAGGCAAACTGGCTTACGCCTATGAAGGTGAGAAAGCTCTGGCTGACGTGCACGCAAAATTACGTTGAGATAGATTACATAAAGCAGAGTGTTCGCGTCTCTGAGGCAAGGGTTATGGAGCATGACTCCATGGACCTTTTTAGAGTGCCGTTTGAGTACAACATACGTGAGTTTTCGCTTAAGAAGGAAGAACCTCTTAAGAATGAACTTCACGATTTTCTCGGCGCAATTGAAGAAAAAAGAAGACCTCTTGTCAGTGGAGAGGATGCTGTTAAGACCATGGCCGTCGCATTCTCTGCCATAGAATCACTGAACACTGGAGAAGTTGTGGAGATTGATTCAAGAACTTAAGCGGAAGGGATAGCACTATGAACTGGGGCTTTGTAATATCGGCGTTTTCCTCAATATTTGTTGTTGTAAACCCGATCACAAAACTCATATATTTCCCCCTGATAACTCAGGGTTTTACTAGGGAAGAAAAAGTTGAAATTATAACAATAGCCGTATATGTGAGTTTCTCAATACTTATGGGTTTTGCCATCTTGGGTAGGTATGTCTTCATGGCACTTGGTGTTCGGCCAGCTTCGCTACATATAGTTGGTGCAATAATACTGCTCAAGATGGGATATGATATGATACAGGGGCAAATTCCGAGAACCAAAACGTCGGACAAGGAGATTAGCGAGCTGAGCGCAAAGAAGGATGTGGGTATTGTTCCCTTGGCTATCCCCATGATATCAGGCCCTGGGTCAATAGTCACTGTAATAACATTCATGTCAATAGCTCCTGGTGTTTGGGAGGCAATAATGGTGCTTGCTGCAATAGCAGTAATATGCCTGATAACCCTTTTCATGCTTATTTTTGCAGAGGTAATATCAGAAAAAGTTGGAAGGATAGCGTGCTATGCCATGCTAAGGATCATGGGAATTATAGGGCTTGCTGTTGGTGTTCAAATGTTTGTTGATGGAACTGATATGCTCCTTCGCCAGTGGGGGATTCTAAAGTAGGGTATTCGTGCGATTGCGCGGAATAATTGTGTGTTGCGATAACCTTCGAGGTAAAAAACACGAAAGTTTTAAGATTGTGTTATAAATTCCTCCTGATAGTGAAAGGGTTAAAGCGTAAACCCTGATTACTTGCTCATTACATGCCTGGAGGATGACAAAAATGGCAGGAAATATAAAAGTTGAAAGGTACGAGGCACTTCCAATGGAGGAGCGTAAGACAGAAATTGTTGCGAGAAAAGGCCTCGGCCATCCGGATAGCGTTGCTGACGGTTTGGCGGAGAGTGTGAGCAGGGCTCTTTGCAAAATGTATCTGGATAGATACGGCTGGATTTTTCACCACAATACTGATGAAACGCAAATAGTTGGTGGCCAGTCCATCCCAAGGTTCGGGGGCGGTGAAGTTATCGAGCCAGTTTACATTCTCCTTGTTGGAAGGGCTGTGACAGAGGTAGAAGGTGAGCGCCTTCCCTACAGAACAACAGCTGTTAGGGCGGCTAGGGAGTATCTTCGCAATAACTTTCCAAATCTGGATATAAACATGGATGTAATGATTGACTGCAGAATAGGGAAAGGCTCTGCAGACCTGAGGGCGGTTTACGATACCAAGAGATATCTGGCTAATGACACATCCTTCGGTGTGGGCTTTGCCCCGTTCTCCGAGGCGGAGAGGCTCACATATGAGATAGAGAGATATATAAACGGCCCGCTGAAGAATGAACTCAAGGAATTGGGCGAGGATGTTAAAGTCATGACCTGCAGGCACGGTGATGAGATTAATGTAACCGTTGCCGTAGCGTTTGTGTCAAAGTACGTTGATGATCGCGACCATTATTTGAGTGTGCTTTCCGAGCTCAGGGAAAAACTCCTTGATTACTCATCAAAGTTTACAAACAGGCAGGTGAACCTTCACATAAACACGGCTGATGATTACAAGAAGGGAATATATTATCTAACGGTTACGGGTCTCTCAATGGAGAACGGCGATGATGGCAGTGTGGGAAGGGGAAACAGGGTCTATGGTCTCATAACCCCGTATAGGCCAATGAGTATGGAGGCAGCAGCAGGCAAAAACCCTGTCACGCATGTGGGCAAACTGTATAACATACTATCCCTGCAAATTGCAAGGAAGATTGTGGAAGAGGGTGGGGGAGATGTGCTAGAGGCTTATGTGTGGCTACTATCGCAAATAGGAAGACCTATAACGGAGCCGTTCATGGCCAATGTTAAACTCATGATGGCGCCAAACGCCAGTTTTTCAAAGGCTGCAAAGATGGCTAGGGATGTTGCTGAGGAGCAGATAAGCAATATTGGGCAACTCACCATGGACATAGTGGAGGGAAGAATACAGGTGTTTTAGTATTTGATCTCCGGCCAATACCATTTTTTATTCATCTTGAGTGTGAGGTATGAAGTAGCGCACATAGGATCGCATTGGCGTGGTTAAAAATGTTGCTTAAAGTTTGCTATTAAAAAAATGCCTTTTCGGATTGATTCACAAAGATTGATCATTTGCACTAGGGGTATGAATGCGTAGGCATGAGATGTTTAAAGCAAATTACTCACTGTATTGGCGAGATATGAATGGAGTATTCTCTACGCAAAATATCGACTACGTTATCCACCCTTTCATAGTCAAGAAAAATTACGAACCTTTTATCAAAGTTCAGGATTTTCTCCCAGATAATGCGTGCGATATGATTGCATACCATTTTTTCAAGTTTTCCATAGCCCTTTATACGCATCCTAAAATTGCGCATTAATATCCTATATTCATACTCTGAACGCGCCTTACGCATTGCCTTTTTATGCATTCTTCTCGCAGCCATTGAATAAATTATGAGGTCTAGCCCGCCAACGCACTGGCAGAACATGTTCATATACTCTTCCCAGTTTGGATAGAGGGGTACAATCTTGATGCCCTTGGCTGAACAAAGTTCGGCTATGTCGCCAGATATGCTGCTGACCATGCCACTCATTTCACACTCATCACTTCCGTGCTTGTTCTCGGTGCCCTCTGCTTTATTAACTGAGGATACATAATACAAGTCTTCCTCAGCAATCGCCACACCCACAATCTCAGGATGGATTTCCTCAAAAATTCTCAGCACTTTTTTATCATCATGCTCGTCAGCAATGCCCACTACAAGCCCTCTGTCTCCAATTGTGTAAAGTGGTCGCATGGAACACTACCCATCCCTTCTCTCAATTATGAGTTCAACGAGCCTTTCCTTATTGCACACGCTTTTTAACTCGTCCCTACTTATCACGGGCATTCCTTCTACAGTTATGCGCCTGCACTTCTCAACAAATATGACGGAATCCTTTCCAACAACGTCGGAAAACGCCCTAACAGCCTTTGCCCTCCTAATAATACCCCTCTCATGCTTTGAGACCGCTGTAAGCATCATGATTTCCTCATCCCTTGTTATAGCGTCAAATG
>QMTG01000048.1 GCA_003649915.1 Thermoplasmata archaeon | reverse complement strand
CGAACATTAAATCATCGCTCTTGCTATTCGCCCCCTCAGCCCTCTTCATTGCTCATCTCCTCCTCAAAATTATTTTTATCTACAGGGTATCTGAGCCTTGTAGCCATTACAAAATCCTCAGGTGCCCAGCACAGTTTTCCTGGGTTCATAATCCCCTTTCTATCCAGCGCGTTTTTAATTATCTTCATGATTTCAATAGTTCCTGTCCCCCTTTTTTCTTCAACAAAAAAAGGTGCCTTTGATATGCCAATTCCGTGCTCGCCCGATGTTGTGCCACCAAGTTCGTGAACCGCTCCGTAAATCTCAGCCATTGCCCTCCTTATTTTTTCCCAATTCTCTTTCCTAGCAGGATTGAATAATACTTTCGTGTGCAGATTTCCCGTCCCAGCATGCCCGTATGTTCCAACAATTATCCCGTATTTTCTTGCCACGTCCTGAAACCTCTTTATAGCCTCAGGAATCTTTGATAAGGGCACGTTCATATCATCTGCTAGGGATGTGGAAACAATCCCCCCCTCAAGCCTGCTGAGCGATGGAAGCACCCCTCGCCTCCCCTTCCATAACTTTTCCATCTCATTCTTGTCAACAGTGAATTTGACATCAATTGCTCCGTTTCTCCTGCAAATCTCTGCAATCTCCATTGCATCGCGTTGAACGCTCTCCTCTCTTCCGTCCACCTCCACAAGAAGTATAGCATCGCACTCGGGAAGTCCAACACCCATCGCTGTGTTTACAGCCCTTATACAAACAGAATCCATAATCTCTATGGCGGATGGCAGGTATCTGTTGTGAAGAATGTCCCCGACAGCCCTTCCAGCATCATAAACCGAAGAATAGGATGCAAGTATAACCCCCCTTTTTGACGGTAGTGGTGCAATCTTTATTGTTGCTTCAACAATTACCCCAAGAGTTCCCTCGCTCCCCACAAAAAGTTTCTCAAGGTGATATCCTGAGGAATTCTTCAAGTTTTTTGTTCCAAATGTTGCTAAATCACCGTTCGGAAGCACAACCTTAACCTGAAGTAAAGCATCCCTCGTAGCCCCGTACTTTCCAGCACGCATACCTGAGGCATTATTACCTATCATCCCACCTATCGTTGCAACCTTACCGCTGGCTGGAGTTGGTGGAAAGAAAAAACCTTGTTCGGCGAGCATTGCGTTGAGATCATCATTTATCACACCAGGCTCAACAACAGCATACATGTCCCTCGTGTTTATCTCCTTTATTCTATTCATGGATTTCATATCCAATACTATGCCACCGCGCATTGGAACAGCATTGCCAGATAGGGATGTACCACTCCCTCTCACAGTCACAGGCAAATTGCGCTCATATGCTATTTTAATCACAACTTGAACATCCTCAACACCCCGCGGGCGAACAACAACATCGGGCATTGAGTGATGTATTGATGCATCACCACCATAGACATACAGGTCTGCAAGTTCCCAGGATATATTCTCCTCTCCAACAGCGTTTGCTATTTCCTTAATCACATCACTCATCATGGGAGCGGATAAAATTTTCAGGTATAAAAAGGTATGAGAAGAACTTAATAAATAGTGATAAGTATTACCCTTTCGTGGTAAGTATGGTGGATGATGTGTTGGCAGTGGCGGAAAAAATAAGAAACATGGAGATAAGGGGTGCTGCCAGAATTGCAAGGGCTGCCGCAGAAGCCTTAGAAAATTTTGCCAAAAACTACGATGGGACTGATTTTATTGGAGACCTAGGGCTTGCATGCAGGGCGCTTTATGGCACGAGACCCACAGCAGTCTCGCTCTGGAACGCCATACACAGTATAGTGCACGACCTTGAAGGTATGGAAAATGAGGAGGCAAGGGCTGTTGTTATAAAGAGAGCAAAAGAGTTTACTGAAAGGTCTGAGATGGCTGTTGAGCGCATAGGAGAGATTGGGGCAAAGAGAATATTCGATGGATGCACAATACTGACTCACTGCAACAGCAGCGCTGCACTGGCCACAATAATAAGAGCGCACAAAGACGGGAAAAACATTGAAGTCATAGCCACAGAGTCTAGACCAAAGAGGCAGGGATATATAACTGCAAGGCAGTTGATGAGTGAGGGGGTGAGAACAACATTGATTGTCGACTCTGCAGTAAGGTATTTCATGAAGGAGGTTGACCTAGTTTTTGTTGGAGCAGATGCTATAGCATCAAATGGTGTGGTTATAAACAAGATTGGCACGTCCCAGATAGCGCTTTGTGCACATGAGGCAAGGGTTCCCTTTTACGTATGTGCTGAGTCATATAAGTTCTCCCCAAAAACCTTGGGTGGGGAGTACATAAAGATTGAGGAAAGGGATGTGAAAGAGGTCGTTGACCCTGCTGATGTGGGTAATGCTCGAATAAGAAATCCTGTCTTTGATGCTACACCCCCAGAGTATATCGATGGAATAATAACGGAATATGGAATAATATCGCCTTATGCTGCTTATGAGATAATAATCCATCAGTTTGGGCAGAAAATTATGTTTGAGAAGGAGTGGTGGCTATGAGAGAGGAGCAAAACAATAAGTATGCTGTAAGAAAGATAGACCTTGAGGCAGGCAAGTACACTGTAATCATGCATGATAACGATGCCCAAGCTTTGGGGGTGAGAGAACAGGATAGGGTGCGTGTGGTTTTTGGTGAGGAATACGTTATTGCCGTTGTTGAAACCACACAAAGCATGGTTAAGATGGGGGAGGTGGGTCTATCCGCGGAACTTCACGAAGTGCTTAAGGATGTAGGGGAGGTGAGGATTTACCCCACAAGCAGGCCAGAATCGGTTGAGTACATAAGGATGAAAATGGACGGTAAAAAGCTCACAGAGTATCAGATAAGGAAAATAGTTGAAGATATTGTGGGCAGAAACCTGACAGACATTGAACTCTCTGCATACGTCTCCGCCGTGTACATGAGAGGAATGGACCAAGATGAGACCTATCACTTGGTCAAAGCCATGATTGAGACTGGTGAGACCATAGATTTTGGTGATGAAATCATCTATGACTTCCATAGCATAGGGGGCGTGCCTGGAAATAAGGTAACACTCATTGTTGTACCGATTATTGCTTCAATGGGCTTAACAATACCAAAGACGTGCTCAAGGGCGATAAGCAGCGCATGTGGTACGGCAGACATATTTGAGGTTTTGGCTCCAGTTTCTTTAAGTGCGGAAGAAATCAAGCGCATAGCCCTAGAGGTTGGGGGAACAATAGCATGGGGTGGAGCGGTTAGCATAGCGCCTGCAGATGATATAATAATAAGGGCGGAGTATCCGCTAGGTATAGATCCACCTTCCCAACTTCTCGCCTCAATAATGGCAAAGAAGAAGGGGGTTGGCGCAAATAATCTTCTCATAGACATACCAATGGGGCCTGAGACAAAAGTGGAAAGCATTGAGAAAGCACGTTGGTACGCCAGAAACCTGATAGAACTTGGAGAAAAACTGGATATGAAGGTATCGTGTGCGATCACATATGGCGGTCAGCCAATAGGAAGGGCAGTTGGGCCCGCACTTGAAGTTTGGGAGGCTCTCCAAATGCTTGAAGGAAAACAGGTGCCGAGGAGTTTGTACAGCAAGGCTATAGAGCTTTCCTCAATGCTTCTGGAGATGGGTGGTGTTTTGGATGGAAAAAGGGTGGCGGAGGAGGCAATAAAGAGTGGCAAGGCGTTGGAGAAATTGAGGGAGATTGTGGAAGCCCAAGGTGGAAGCCCTGAATTCTCATCGGAATCTATAGAGTTTGGGAAATATTCTGCGGAAGTTGTGGCCAAGAGCGACGGGTACGTGAAAAGGATAAGAAACAGGTCGATAATAAGGATTGCAAGGGAGGCAGGATCGCCATATGACAAGAAAGCAGGGGTTTTACTGGCAAAAAAGGAGGGATACAGAGTTGAGAAGGGCGAAACCTTGCTCACAATATACTCTAGCAACAAAACAAAACTTGAAAACGCTCTACGTGTTGCAAATAAAATATCGCCTGTGAGCATAGAGGGCATGATACTTGAAAAAATGCCATCATATAGGGAGATTGTGTAAAACCGCAACCTTTAAAATCGTGCCAGCCATAATCATGCTCGCTGCCATAGCCAAAATGGGCCCGTAGCTTAGCCTGGTCGGAGCGTCCGGCTGATAACCGGGAGGTCAGGAGTTCGAATCTCCTCGGGCCCATTTTTATAACAACAATCATGTACTTTTATGTTGGATGTTGACAAGATACACATATTTTACATGTTTTATTATTTTGATTTTATATATTTAATAATAATCAATGAGGCCATAGGCAAATTATATAAGTGCTGGATTGATTTACTGCGCTGACATGGTTGACCATACTTATAGGAAAAAAAGAGAAAGATGTGTTACGGGTATTGAGGGACTTGATAACATACTTAACGGCGGCATACCAAGGGACAACATAATACTCATAACAGGTAGTTGTGGGACGGGAAAAACAACCATAAGCCTTGAATTTTTGATACACGGCGCCCTCATGGGTGAGAAAAGCATGTTCATATCCGTTACGGAGGCAACTTCCAAGCTTCTGAAAAATGCAATCCCGTACGAGTTTTTTGATGAGCGGCTCATCGAGGAAGGGATGCTTACATTTATTGACATGCCTGCCCTTTATGAAAAACTGGGACTTGAGAAGCCCGAATTTACATTTGAGGACATTGACGTGCTTGTGGAGGCAATAGGAAATATAGTCAAGGAGTTGGGGATAAAGAGGCTGGTGATAGACTCAATAACCTCTGTATGTTACAGATTGAAGACCGAAGAAAAAATAAGAAGTTTTATACTGAGGCTTGGAAAACTTCTGTCCGAACTTGGATGCACAACCATACTGGTATCCGAGATATCACCCATGGAGCAGAGATACTCAATGTATGGTGTTGAGGAGGCAATCGCAGACGGCATAATACTGCTTTCAAACATGGAGAGAAGTGGGGATATGCTAAGAACCCTGCAGGTTATTAAAATGCGGGGAACCCAGCACTCAAGGGCGAAATACGTGCTGGACCTAACAGATATTGGTGTGCTTCTCGTCCCCATGCTGAAAGGTGTTGGAGGTGGTTGATAGTTGACTGTAGCGCTTAAAGTTGGCGAAAAACTGGAAAAAATGCCTGAAGCCTCTGTCCTAGGAATAAAGACCTCAATAAACACGTACTTTGATGTAATACAGGGCATCCTAGATAACTTTGCGAATGCAAGGGGGATGGATGTTATATATGTAACGTCCACAGTACCCGCAACACCCATACTCAACGCCTTGAAAATGCTGGACATAGACCTAACAAACACTTACTTCGTGGATTGCATATCAAACGTACTAATGGGCAGGGGTGAGGAGGAAGAAAATGTTCTGTATATTGAGAGTCCCACAATGCTCGAAATGATTATATTAAAGGTTGAGTATTTGATTAAGAAGACTTCTAGGCATGCAGAAAGGAAAAAGATAGTAATATTGGATTCAATAAATTCCCTAGCAATACACAACAACACGAAGATTCTGTCTGAGTTCTTGCATGTACTCACAAACGGACTACGTGCGAAGGATGCATACACCGTAATCTTCATGCTGGCAGAGCATAGTAGTGAGGAGTTGGAGAACATTGTGGCTTTTGTTTGCGATGATGTTTTAGCCGTTGAGGTCGAGGAGGTGGAATAGGTTGGCAGTTGTTGGTATTGATCCCTTGGACAAGACACTCGAGGAGAATCTTCCACGGGGTTTTTTAATACTCGTAACAGGCACAGCAGGCTCAGGGACGGAGATGCTCGCAAAGCAGTTTGCTGCCAATGCTGGCGATGAAAAAGTGCTTTATGTTTCCACAATGGAAAGAGAAAGTACCATACTAAAGACTATGGAGAAGTACGGGTGGAAGGCGGACATGAAAGTACTAGATATTGCTTCCCTGCACTATGATACTGTGCTCAAAAAAGAATTGGAGATAAGCACGTACAGACAGGAAGGAATTAGTGTGAGTGATGTAAAAAACCTCGTGCTCCGCCATGTGAAAAAAATCAACTTTATGACACTCTCCCTTTATGAAATATCAAAGATGACACCACCATTCAGGGTTGTTATAGACTCGCTGGATTTTTACTTCCAGCACTACGGGCATGAGAATGTTATATCAATGCTGACGACAGTGCGTGCCCACGTACAGCACAACGCATGCATAGCACTGGTAACAATGCTTAAGGAGGCGTATCCTGTAGAGGTTCATAGGGTAATTGAAGGCCTATCCGATTGCATAATAGAACTCGACATAAAATACAGTGAAAAAGGCTCAGAGCATTATTTAACCCTCCGTAAGGTCTTGAACCATCCAGACAAGACGGGAATATATCGGTGTATGATAGGGGCTGATGGCATATCTATATGGAGTGGCATATCGAGGTGAGAAAAATGAATATTGAGGAAAAAATTGTAGATTTGTGGATGTGGGTTGACCCGATTAGCGCGTACACTCAGGGTGTAGAAGAATGCGCAGGAAAGGTTTTCGTACATTCTGATGAAAATCTTAGATATTTCGAGAAAAAAGCGGACGAGTATATAGGAAATGCTGAGGATTTCGTGCAGGAAAAGGTACTTAGGTGCATAAAATTGTCCACACTTTTCTGGGAACCACAACAAACAGTCTCGTCAGCACTCTGGGGGATTTTCAGTTATCTAGTGAAGGAAGGCGCTAGACCGAAGAGCATGCCCCAGTTGCTTGGTGGAATAGCCAAGAATGTGGAGATTGATATGGAGATGAAGCCTGAGCATGTGCCTGTTGAGATAAAAATAATAGTCAATAATGCATGCAGAGGGCTGATAGATATATTGAACGCCATAGATGCAACTGGAGATAAAAACCTTGAGAGAACTCTAGAAAACTTAAGGAGTACATGTACGAAATATATGAAAATTTACAGTGTGAAAGGTCTAAAAAAGGGAGGTTTTGACGAGATTTTTCCAATACTGGAAGCAGAAGGGGAGAGAGACATAGGCAGGAAGAATATTTATCCGCATATCTTAGTGGATATGTTTGACTACCCTGAGAGTTATACAGAGATTGAGGATAAATCTCTTGGTTGGTTGAACGAGGAATTACCCCACCTTAATAAACTCGCTAGCGAGATTTCTGGGATGCTTGGGTGCGAGGATAGGGTGGAGAGTGTTGCGGAGGGCATGAGAAAAGATGTAGTCCTACGAGGCAAAGAAATACTTGGTTTTGTTACAAAAATGCGTGAAGTTATCATGCCGTTTGTCAATGAAAAAATAGTTAAGATATGGGAGGGATACGATACTAGGGTTATTGAAACCCCCGATTATCTTCTCAACTTCATTCCAACCGCAGCGATGACACCACTGAATATGCTTACTGACGCCCCCTTCAACATATTTTTTGTCACGACCTCGGAGCGAATGTCACCATCGGCAAGCCCTGCCGATTTGATATTAACGCTGGTGCATGAGGAGTACGGGCATTGCGTGAATTTCACAAACAGTGCTGTTGGGTTTGCACACAAACCGCGGAAGATTGAAATCATAGACACAAACCTTAATCGCCCAATAACTGAGGGAATTGCATTCCACAGAGAGGAGGAGTTTCTAAGCAAAATAAGAGAGGCTCATGAGAGTGGTAAGAAAAACAAGGTGCTCGAAGCGATTGGGAGGGTAATAGATATTGAAAAATTCCTGCTGTATGAGGATCTCATGGTGAGCATGTGGAAGGTCATCCGCTATCTTAGGGCTATTGGCGATGTCAGGGTGAACATGCATAAGCAAAGTGTTGCAGAGTATGTGGAGTGGGCAAGCAAGAAGACGGGGCTTAGTAAAAAGATTATATTTGACCAGTTCTTTATATTTGTTGAAATGCCAGGATATGCTCCCTGCTACTCCATGGGCGGAAAAAGCATTGCTGAGATACAGAATAAAAAGGTTAACGAGGGGCGGGACTTGGTGGAATTCAATACATTTGCCTCATCACGCGGTTTTCCACCGAGAACTGTGTATGAGAGGGACTTAATGAATTGGTAAAAAAATGGTCCCGACTCCCGGATTTGAACCGGGGATCTGCCGGTAGCGGCCCATGGGTCTACAGCCGGCCGCTTTAACCAGGCTAAGCTAAGTCGGGTCTCCAAAACCTTATATGGGAAGGGGATATATCTTTTTTACGATGCTCGAGGACGTAGTCAGCGATGCTGCACCGTACATATCAAAGATTAAAAGCGTGAGAGAGATTGTGCAAAAACTCCAAGGCTTAGACATGGAAAAAGCATATAAAAAAGTTGAGG
>QMTG01000047.1 GCA_003649915.1 Thermoplasmata archaeon | reverse complement strand
GGCGATACCGTGATTGTTAATACAACAATAACAAATAATGGTACTGCGCCTGCCAAGAATTTATTCGTAAGAATTTATGTAAAGTCTAATATGACTCTCATAGGAAACTATACAATATCCCGTTTAGATCCTCATGAATCTACCATCTTGACAGCATACTGGACAGCAGTTGCGGGCAACCATACAATATGGGTTGTGGTGGACTCCGATAGCACAATAATAAACGGTTATATCTCGGATTGCGAGGTAAACATATCAGTTAACGCATTGCCGAGACCTGTAATCGATATTTACCAGAGAATAAATACCAAGTTTGTTATTGTTGGAACATCGTCAAATAAACTAACGGCAGTCAACCTCGAAGATGGAGGAGGGCATGCTGTTTTGAATACCAAAAGACTGCATAAGAGGGTTTCGGTGGGTAAAACCATACTTAAAGCCAGACCAAAGAAGAATTATGCTCTAAGAGTTACATATAATGCCACACGTATCGGGTCAAATATGGGCTTAATCACCATGAAATTTAACTCCTCCATTGAAAAAATAAAAGTATTTGGCATTTATACACATGGGTATACCGTTGGTGTGATAACATATAATTACAACGGCAGAGTAGTAAGAGTTATAAACTTCTCTAAGGGAAGAAATGTAACGATTTATAGTAACATAACGGCACTTATTCGCAAACTAACAGAGCATAATCAAACATATTGGTTTGATGCAACACACTCCTACGACCCCGATGGATATATCGTTAATTATACTTGGAATTTCGGCGACGGGTGTTTTGGTTATGGAAATATAACAAAACATACGTACGGTTCCCAAGGTGTCTATTACGTGGTATTAAAGGTGGTGGATAATAATAATGCAACTAACTTTACTGCTATAACATTTGATCCTGACAGTTTCGAACCAAACATCACCATATCAAACCTAGGTCCTACCTCTGTGACAATATCGTGGTACACGGAGATTAATTGTGTAGGGTACGTTATGTGGGGTACTTCGCCAAATAACATGTCCAATATAGCCTACTGTAATGGCACTTATCATTACTGTACACTGAGAAATCTAACTCCACAAACACAGTACTATTTCATTGTATATTCTAATGATCAAATATACAACAATAATGGCACCGCATACAATTTTACCACATTAAAAATTGCAAATAATGTGCCATCGCCCTACATAATTTATGGGCAGGTTGTGAGTAATGATTATGCCCTCCAAGGGGTGCCAGTCTATCTAAAAGCGATACTAAAGAATGGTAGCACCTCATTACTTAAATCTACATTGACAGATGATAAGGGATACTTTTCTATGGATGTAGGGACGTTGAGATACAAAGATGATAATTTTGTCTCATATGATTATATTGAATATATAGAAATATATGTTATAAACAATACATGCATATACAAATTGTCTGGAAATCCTCCCGAATACGTTGGCGTAATAGAAATAGTATGACCAGTAGTACTTGGGCGATAATAGCCATAATAATCACTATCGAATTCGCGACATCAACCTTTGGCCTTGCTGTGGTCGTTCAAAATTGCCAATAGATTTTGCAATACATTATTTTTAGGCGCTAGCATCCCATAGTGTCCATAATATCATAATAATCATTTATTGCTAAATCTTATCACGCTTTGATTGTTAAAAAGTTATCAGCGCTCTCCAAGCCATGCTTTCACGAAAGAGTCGACGAGCGCATCAAGAAACGAAGGGCGATACTTTATGAGCACACTTATTACATGGTCCTCATCAATTATGTAATAATATGTACTCTTCCCTTCTCTCTTAAAATCAACTATTTTCTTTTCAACAAGCCTCTTTAAATGATAGGACAACTTTGATTGTCCCATGTTAAGGTCCTTCATTATTTCATGAAAATTTGAGCCGTGGGTGGACAAAAGATGCATCACAATCCTTCGCTCAATATCGTTCCTGAGGGCAGATATTACAACCTTATCTCTCCTATCCACTTTGCCTGCCGCATAATATCTTGTAAGCCCCCCATCACTAACCATGGTTACAAGCCCCTTCTTAATAAGATAGGATATGTGATATTTTAGTGTGCTATGGCTGACGTTAACCCTTCTCATAAGTTCTCTAAAATGAAGACCTGGGTTGCCCTCAATAACCTCATATATTTTTCGCCTGGTTTCGAGTGCTAGGGCCTCCTCTTTATCTCTCATGCTCTCTTTCTCCCCCTCCTAAGAGGAATAGTGAGAGGAATAGGAGAAGCAGTGCGAAGTCTATGAGCATGCCCAACCTATACCTAGCATATATGTCCTGCATCTCATAGATGAATATTGATAGTGATATCAGTATTGACCTTATCCCGATAAATATGAAGACAGCAAACAGGAGCAATAGAGTGCGGTCCTCTCTTTTTACATAACCAATATATGATATGAGTGCAAGAAAAAGAGAAATTGCCGTAAGCACACCAGCAAGCCAAACATCAACCTCGCCCACACCAATCACCTGAATTGTGGATAGTGTGCCCGCCATATATTAAAATTTCGACCATGGTGGATAACACACCTTAAAGCCCAAAACAGAGTTTTTGGAAAAAATTTTTTGGTATAGCAAGATTATGTGGGCGTATGAGTTATGGTGGTGATGCGCAGTCACTGCTCAGCATAATAAAAACGCTTGAGAAAAGTGATATCGGCGATATTATAGGGAGGAGGATTAATGAATTCGTAAAAATGCGTGGTAGGAGTGAGGATGAATGGTTTTCCGAACTATGTTTCTGCATACTGACGGCAAACTCCTCCGCAAGGATGGGAATAAAAATACAGAATAATATTGGGGCATCTGGTTTTTTGCACATGACAAAGGAGGAGCTTTCCAATGCTTTGAAGAAACTCGGCTACAGATTCTACAATAAAAGGGCGGAGTATATAGTGGGAGCGCGTATCATCTATGGAAAATTGCACGATAATATACTTGAGGCTACTGATGATAATGAAAGAAGAGTTTTTCTTGTAAGAAATGTGAGAGGGATTGGGTACAAGGAGGCAAGCCATTTTTTGCGCAATATTGGCTATCTAAACTACGCCATAATTGACAGGCATGTGCTCAGGATGATGGAAAAGTACGGGCTTATTGATGAGTGCCCACGCACCACACCAAGCCCCCGAAAATACCTGGACTATGAAAAAGTTCTCATAAGCCTCGCCAATAAAGCTGGCATGGCAGTTGGAGAACTTGACCTCTATCTTTGGTACATGGCAACGGGAGAAGTTTTAAAATAATCTCTCTCACATTGCTCATAGTTCCGTGCGCTCAGTTTGAATATTGGGAGGTTAAATATGCTAATCATAGCGTCATCACAAAAACAGGCGAGAACCTATCGCATTGCTGCAGTTTGGCTGCTAATACTCTCCATCATACTTATTTACGAAGCGGTGAACGGCTTAATCAACAGGGTGATACTGCTAAGGGGCATGAATTGGTTTTGGGGTGTAATTACTGTACTGACAATTGGGCTCATATTCTTAGCACTAGCGTATGCGGGCATGCATGAGGGCTACGTGGTATCGAGACCCATAATTTTAGACGAGCATGAGAATGTCTTATATTTTCCCGTTACTTGGCTAGAGAGAGTGCTTATGAAAAAGGGAAAAATACTTTCAATATACGACATAAAGAAAATTTACTGTAAAACTTTTGATTACAGGCATCCTAGACGCACGTATAAGACCATCAAAATTATCACATATGATGGAAAGAAATATCTATCCTCTGATAGAAATCCCAAAGATATAGATAAGTTTCTTAGAATTATCAGGGAAAAATGCCCATATGTGGATATTGAGGAGAAATAGGCGAAGTGGATGAATGCTTTTCAATCAATTTCTGCATGTTGTGTATTATGGCGGAAAACCTTAGTTGCTGTTCCAATTCTTAAATATTGGGGGAGCCTTAACCTACATAGCACAAAAGGGGGAAAGTGCATTACTGTTGGTTGATGCCCCGCGAAATTATACACTATCTCCTTCCAATCCTCCCCTAGCACACGCCACCATAAAATCGTTTTTTGCCTCTTGGACTATTATTTTGTTTTTTCTAAGCAAAAGGTACTTAAAGCGTGTGCTAATAATCATGCTCGGTGACTGAGGTTGGCCAAGCAGACTGAGGGAATAAGTGCAACACGTATGGAGTTGCTTGCGACAAAGAAGCGGAGGGCGTTGGCGGAGAAGGGGCATAAATTGCTCACCGAGAAGCGTGATTCATTGATTTCTCATTTTTTTTCACTACTTGATGAAAGGAAGATTTTGAGGGCTGAGGTTAAGAAGGCAATAAATGAGGCTTATAGCGCACTGTTTAAGGCGGAACTTGTTATGGGTAGGGAAAGGGTTGTGGACTACGCTCGAATTTCTCAAGGCGATAGGGGGGTAAAGGTTGTCTACGATACGGTAATGGGGGTGAAAATACCAAAAATTTCCCTTGATAGTGGCGGTGAAGGGATTAGATACCCATTTATTGGCACAAGTGCTCTGCTGGATAAAACCCTAGAGAGATTTGAAGTTGCGCTTGAAAAAATCGTAAAGCTCGCCCAAGTTGAAGATTCTTTACGAAGGATTGCACTGGAGATTGAGAGCGTGAAAAGAAGGGTTAACGCCCTTGAGCACATAATCATACCATCACTCATAAAGGCTGAAAAGTACATAGAATTGAGACTTGATGAGGCCGAGAGAGAGGACTTTTTCAGGAGGAAGAGAATGAAGCAACTCATGGCGAGAAAGGAGGGTGGGTAAAAATTGGACTTAAATCTTATTGAAAAGAAGGTAAAAACTTACGCTGCAATGATGATCGCGGTAAAAATCGCACAGATAGTGTTTGTTATTGATATCATTATTGCTGGGATTGTTATAATACTGTGGGCACTGGGAGTGATATAGGCATTATAAGGATATCCAAAAACCGAAAATTGTTTTTAGAACATCAAACATTTTACATACGAAATGCGCATCGATGACCTGCCAATAGAGCCGAGGGTTGTGGAAATTCTGAAACGCGATGGGATTGTTGAACTCTACCCGCCACAGGCAGATGTTGCCAAGTACATATTTGAGGGGAAAAATATACTCTTAGCAGTACCTACTGCCGCTGGAAAATCCCTCGTAGCATACTTGGCAATCCTTCACGACGTGCTAAATGGCGGAAAAGCCATGTATATCGTGCCATTAAGGGCTCTCGCCACAGAAAAGTTTGAAGACTTGCGCAAGTTTGAGCCCTTGGGCATAACAGTAGCATTGAGCATGGGGGACTACGACAGTTCGGATTATCATTTAGGAAAGTACGATGTTATTGTAACAACATCCGAAAAGGCAGACTCATTGCTTAGGCATAACGCAGACTGGTTACGCAGGATAACAACATTAGTAGCTGATGAAATCCACCTCCTAAACGACCCTGATAGGGGACCTACACTGGAGGTTACGATCACAAAGTTTAAGATGATCAACCCTTCGGTGAGAATTGTTGGGCTTTCCGCCACAATAAGCAACTCTGAAGATATCGCAAAATGGCTTGATGCTGTTCATTATCGAAGTGATTGGAGACCCGTGCCTTTAAAACTCGGGGTTTACGATGGGGATTATATAGAGTTCCTTGATGGTGATGTAAAGATTGTGGGTATTGATAGCAAAAGAAAGGACAAGGTTGTAGCGCTTGTTGAGGATGCAATTGCTGACGATGGGCAGTGTTTGGTTTTTGTGAATACACGAAGGTCTTCAGAAAGTGTTGCAAGAAGATTGGCGAAGCATTTTGGTAGAAAACTCTCCAACGCTCAACTTGATGCACTTGCAGACCTTGTTAAAAGCGCAGAGGAGCCGACGGTAATATCTGAGAAGTTGGCTGAGTGCATAAGGCACGGTGTGGCATTTCACAATGCTGGGCTAACAAATAGGTTGCGAAAGATTGTGGAGGACGGGTTCAGGCGCAGGTTTATAAAGTGCATAGTTGCAACACCAACTCTTGCCGCTGGCATAAATCTGCCTGCTAGAAGGGTTGTTATAAGAGATACACATCGCTATGAAGCCGGGACGTGGATGAGGGACATCCCCGTGCTTGAGATACAGCAGATGTGTGGTAGGGCTGGGAGGCCAGGCTATGACCCATATGGTGAGGCTTTGATTGTTGTGAATGAAAAAAATAAGGAGTATATCGTGAAAAAATATTTAATGGGCGAGCCCGAGCCGATAAACTCAAAACTGGGTGCTGAGAATGCTTTAAGAAGCCACATACTGGCACTAATTGCCACAAACACGGCAAACACGAGAGAGGGTATTATGGAGTTCATGAGCAGGACGTTTTTTGCCATGCAGTCAGACATCAGGCTTATTGAGAGCGTCGTGGATGAAATTCTTGATTTTCTTATTAAGCATGATTTTATAGAGGAAAACGGCGAGTTTAAGTCCACACAGTTCGGAAAGAAAACTACGGATTTGTACATTGACCCACTTTCTGCCGTTAAGATTAGAGATGCGCTTATCAGAGGTGATGATAAAACCCTGGGGTTATTACACGCTGTATGCTACACCCCTGACATGCCACTCCTTATACTCAGGAGCAGAGAGATTGAAGAAGTGTGGAGGGAGGGGCTTGCAAGAAGGTGTGAGTTAATATTTGATTTGCCTGCACCCTTTGAGGCAGAGTACGAGTTCTACCTTGGAGCGCTGAAAGTTGCACTGATGTTGGAATACTGGATAAACGAGTTTGACGAAGACCATATAATCAAGAGGTTCGATATATGGCCCGGCGATTTGAGGAGCAGGATTGAGGTTGCGGAATGGCTTTTGTACTCCATGAGAGAGTTGGCTAGACTTTTCAGGAAAGAATTGTTTGGAACAACAAACGCTCTCATGCTCAGGGTAAGGCACGGGGTCAAAGAAGAGTTATTGCCCCTTGTTTCATTACGCGGTATTGGAAGACGGAGGGCGAGGGCGTTATATTCACAAGGATTTAGGGATATTGAAGATATTGCGAGGGCGAGTGTGGAAGACATTGCAAGGGTGCCGGGGATAGGGGAGAAACTGGCAAGAGGAATTAAGCAGCAGGCAGAGAATATCTATAAGAGAGTATAAAGGTTGGCGATGTATTGCACGCTACGCTTTTATTGCGAGCGGGGAAAGTTGCCCTGTTCTATGTGCGAGATGATTATGCGTTGGCGATTCCTATTATTCGTTTACTAAAAATTACCCATGAAAATGGATGAGCAAATAATAAATTTTATAAGAGGGTAAATGTATGCACCTCCAGTGATTACTATGGAAAATGATGACTGGATTCTGGCATTGGATCAGGAACTTGAGAAAAAGAGGGACGAGATATTGAAGGATGTGAACGAGCAGAACACAAGAAAGGCGAACATAAACAGAACGCTTATTAAGGATTTCTGGAACATATGGCTGAGATTCAACAAAATCAATATACACATGACAATGGAGCCAAGCCATACGGCATTTGCCCAGTTTGAGGAGTTTCCAGAAAGGTGGAGGTTTAAGCCAAACTTCGACTTCTCCGCCGTGAACACTATACAACTCGTGGACAAAACATTGGACCAAGGAAGGGTTGGGGATTCCATTAAGGTCAGACATTATTATGTAGATAAAGTCCCTCACCTCAGAATGGTTTTTGAGTTTTGCGAGGGAGAGCATTACTATAAGTACTCCGGATGGAAGAGAATATTCGTTCAGTACATTCTTTATGACTCACCCCTTAACAAAGTGAGCGTTAAAAGAATACACGAGATACTTGCAGATATCATAAAAGTCTGGTATGAGTCGCACTTGAGAAGAAACAGGGATATGCTGTTAAAGTACATAAAGGATAATTTTGAAAAGGGCGAGACATTTACCCAGTAGCCTGAGCAAATACCATGGGATTAAACAAGGGCTTCATTGCAGTGCACAAAAAGAGGTGGGGAGGCGTAAATGAGTAGTTACGATGAGAAAACGCTGATTGAGCTTGAAATCAGAGCAAACAAGATAAGGCAGCATGTTATTGAGATGATTTATACTGCTGGCTCTGGGCATCCCGGCGGGTCACTTTCTGCTGCTGATATAATAACTGCCCTGTACTTTCACATAATGAAGCATAACCCAAAAAAGCCTGACTGGGAGGATAGAGACAGGTTTATACTAAGCAAAGGACACGCCGCTCCAGCGTTGTATGCAGCATTAGCGGAGGCAGGATATTTTTCCGTAGACGAACTCAAAACACTGAGAAAGCTTGGCAGCAGACTTCAGGGGCATCCTGACATGCGCAAAACCCCTGGGGTGGAAATGTCAACAGGCTCCCTTGGCCAAGGAATCTCCGCAGCAATTGGATTTGCCCTTGCGGGAAAACTTGATAGAAAACTGTACACCGTATATTGCCTTATAG
>QMTG01000046.1 GCA_003649915.1 Thermoplasmata archaeon | reverse complement strand
GAGGTATTTAGGAATCCGTAAACCTGTGCATTACCTCTGGTACTAGACGACTAATTGTAACTATGAGTGCAAACGCTATTAGGTCTTCCATCGGCAATCAATCTACTCTTTATATATCATAATTTTGGATGCACACCCTACGCCTACCCCCTTCTGAGCCAGGGGGGTTGGAGGCTATTGGCCGAGTGCTCAAAATCATAAAGCGTTGGGGATTAATACCCACTTTCACTCACCTCTGGAGGTTCCCTTTATATATTGTGAGGGGATGCCCTGCTACGTCGTCGCGTCTCCGTTGCGCGGCGATGCGAAAAAGAAAAACGGAGGTGATGCAAATGGATGCAAAACTGATGGGATATGTGAGGAAGAGCAGGAACGGAAAGGCTATAAAAATAAGCGTGGCTAGAGAGGCGTTTGAGAGTGCCAAAACATACAGAACAAAGAACGGTGATGAGTACGTGGACTTGGTAATAAGGCTGGAAAAATTAATGGAAGTGGTGAATGGTAACGCTGAGGTAACGGCCGCGGTGCACTTTGAGTGAGTTTTTGCGCGCAGCCTAGTGCTCCCCTTTTATCTCTTTTATTTCTATACCGTTTGGTGGCAGAATGCGCACTATTTCCCCAGTATCCACCCCTAAAAATTCGGCAATTCTCTTGGCAACAGTATTTTTGTCAGCCTTTCCAGGGCATATTACAACGTATTTGTTTGTTCTGTGCGATACCGCACTCTCAGGGGCGCACATGGCAAGGTGAACACCATCATACTCAACAACACCTATGGCTAGGAGAAGTGGTACTTTTCTTATGTAATTTTTCTTCCCATAAATCATGAACGAGCCCCGTGGAAGGTACTCTCCACTCGGTGGCTTCTTACTCACCTGCTCGGCTCTGACCCAGAACACATCCGCAGAGCCGAAGCCTGCACTCCAAGCCTTTGAGTGGGCAGCCGCAAATATTGCAGCCTCTTTCAAGGTTTTCTCCGAGCATTTTCCCCTTATTACAACGCTGGGCGCACCGTGGATGTCGGCGTGCATGTATATATCATCCTCGCCCATATGCCTCTTAACAATTCTCTCATTAGTCTTTGCATCTCTGCCGCATATCACAAGGTTTCCTTCACTCGAGATAAACCATTTATACTTTTCAAACCAGAATGTCTTCCTTACTTTCCTCGCCCTCTTTTCCTCTCTCTCCTCGGTACGCCTCTTAATTTTCTCCTTCATACCTTCAATAGCTTTTTCTATCCTCTCAGCCTTTTTCTTCATGGCCTTGGCTCTCTCATAATACTCCGCCGCTATTTCCTGCACGCTCTTATCACCATCAATCGGTACCATAACCCTTCCAACAGCAGTCTCAAGTTCCGCGTAAACTCTGCCATCGGATACAAAAGCCCCGTATTTTTTTGCTATTTTCTCAGCATCCTTATCCCCGTGCATCAACTTCGGAATAACATCTCTAAGTATTCTGTCAATCATCCCATAGTTTTCGTATATTGCATCTCCTATCGCCGCAAACTTCATAGCATCCTGTTTAGCATCCTCAAGCGCAATCTTTTGTCTTTCCAAAACGCGCATTAACTTCTGCATTTCCTCATCGCTTTTCTCCTCATCCTTCCTTGTTGTGCTCAGGTAGAATTCTATAGCCTTACTAATTTCCGAGTACTCCGTAAACTTTTCACATACTGTTGGAGGGATAGGCCACAACTCACTTTCATCATCTACGCATATATACGCACCTTTCGCGTTCTTAAGGTCTTCAAAAGCGCTAGCCATTGCAACAAAAAGCGCTCCAAGCATGTTATCATCCAAATTACGCACATCAGTGCTCTTCTCTATCCCAGCCCTACGGCAAACTTCCTCAGCCAATTGCCCTCCAAGGTTCAAGTTTGTTGCAAGATTCTTCACAACATCCCCTCTTCCAGAGCGCAGAAGCATACAGAAATCCTTGAACGAGATTTCCCACGGATTTGCTCTCTCGGGGGGAAACTGATACTTAAGACCTTGCTTAATCTCCCTATGTCTCCATTTCCTGCTCCTTAATGCCCACAAAATAATATTTTCGTCATTAATCACAACAACATTCCCATCACCAAAAAGTTCAATCATAATCCCCAACTTTTTTCCAAATCTATGCATATACATACATATTATTCTCTCGAAACCGTGCTGTTTAACCTCGATAACCCTAGAATTCTCAAGTAGCCTGCGCAAGTGCATCGCTCTCTTTGAAGGCGTTTCGGGGACTTGAAAACCTTCCGCTAAATAAGCCCAGCCCTTAGGTAGGAGCACAAGATGGAACTTTTTTCCTCGTTTCCTGAACGAGAAAACAAATTGATTATCGATTGTATGGACCTTGTCCAGATATGATTGCAAAAGACACTGGAGTTCTTTGACAAGAACGTACACGTCTGCGCTGCTGAGCCTATCTTTCATGCCTATTTACCATCCGCGCACTTGCAATTTTTTCTCTTCAGGCAATGATTCAACATCAATACCGCGCATTGGAAGCCCCACACCTTTTGATACTTCAAGCAAGACCTCAGGCTCGTCAAAATGGTGAACCGCCTCCACAATAGCCCTAGCCATCGTTGGTGGGTCTGAGGATTTGAATATTCCCGAGCCTACAAACACGCCGTCAGCGCCCAATTGCATCATTAGTGCTGCGTCTGCTGGTGTGGCAATACCTCCTGCTGCAAAGTTTACCACGGGTAGCCTTTGCAGTTGTGCAGTCTCCTTCAGCAAATCAAAAGGAGCGCCTATTTTCTTAGCAACGGAGAAAATCTCGTTATCGTCCTTTTCTTTGAGTTCCTTTATTTGCTCATTTATTATTCTCATGTGGCGCACAGCCTCTACAACGTTTCCTGTCCCTGCCTCCCCCTTTGTTCTGATCATGGCGGCGCCCTCGTGCACCCTGCGCAGTGCCTCCCCTAAGTCTCTAGCGCCGCACACAAATGGGACCTTAAACTTGCGCTTATCTATATGATAAAATGGATCTGCCGGTGTTAAGACCTCTGATTCGTCAATCATATCCACACCAAGGGCCTCTAATATTTGCGCCTCCACAAAGTGCCCAATACGCACCTTTGCCATCACAGGTATCGTCACAGCATCCATGATCTCCTTAATTTTCTGCGGGTCTGCCATCCTTGCCACACCCCCCATGGCTCTTATGTCCGCGGGTACACGCTCAAGCGCCATAACGGCAACAGCACCAGCATCTTCCGCTATCCCTGCCTCATCAGCATTGGTTACGTCCATGATAACGCCGCCTTTCTGCATTTTAGCAAAGCCGCGCTTCAGTAGTTCAGTACCAAACCTAAGGTTTTCAAGGTCTAAGTTGAGTGGCATTTTTTCCCACCTCTTCCTTAATTGTACACCATCGTTTTTAAAACTTTTGTATATTATGCTCGACCATGAAACTCGTAATCTTTGGACATGTGGCAATCGATTATATATTCAGTGTGAACACTCATCCAAAAAACGGCGAGTCTGTGCCTGTGCATTCGTGGGCTAAGAGGCTCGGTGGAACAGGGGCGAACATTGCAAGGGCTGCCTCCAGGCTGGGCTTAAAAACGCACCTTGCATCATTTGTAGGGGATGACTTTCCACAGGAATTTGAGTGTGTGCTTCGGGATGATGGTGTCTTACTTGATGCTTTGGTAAAGATTAGGGGAGAGAGAACACCTAGATGTTGGATATTTATCGATGAGAATAAAATATCGCGTGTGTATATAGACCAAGGAGCAATGATGCGATGGAGGATGTGTAAAGAGCACTTAAGTGCTGTGGAGGCAGCAGATATTGTGCATATAGGCACTGGACCTCCTAAGTATTACTTGCAGATTGCAAAATTTGGGAAAGAATTGGAGAAAATTGTGGCATTTGACCCGTCCCAAGAGATATCGTATATGTATGATAGGGAAGATTTTGTAAGAATAACAAAATATGCCAATATATTTTTCTGCAACGAAAGAGAGGCAAAAGTCGCAGCCAAATACTTGAATCTTAAAAGCATATCAGATTTGTCCACCGTTTACGAAACTGTGATTATCACAAGGGGCTCGCTTGGAAGCGTTATAATGCATGGGGGTAAGACGTATAACATCCCCTCACATGCGGCAAGTGTTATTGACCCAACGGGAGCAGGAGACGCCTACAGGGCGGGATTTTACGCCGCATACTCCCGTGGTATGAGTATAAGCGATTGCGGAAAAATTGGAGCAATTGTTGCATCGTATGTTCTTGGCAGAGTGGGTGGACAGGAAAACCTGCCTGTGTGGAAGGATGTTTACAGCGATTTCTTGAAATTTAAATAACTCATGCTCAGCACTCAAGACCCTCATCATTGCCATGGCTCAGCAGGGGTTTTATCATCATCTGTAGCGCATATAATAGGAAAGGTATTTAAATACAATCGTGATATAGCGCTGCTACACTGTAGGAGGGCCTGAGCGCCCGAGCACTACAGGGAGGTAGAGAGTGTTGGACGTAGCGGAGATAGAAAAAGTGGTAAAGAAAGCGTTGGAAAGCGCTAAGCCAAGAAATTTTAAGGAAAGTGTGGAGTTGGCAATAAACCTAAAGGATGTTGACCTAAGCATACCTAAGAACAGAATTGATGATGATGTTCTCCTTCCAAATGGCAGGGGGAAGGATGTAAAGGTTGCGATATTCTGCGGGGGCGAGATGGCTTTGAAGGCAAAGGATGTTGCAGATAAAATAATACCTCCTGAAGAGATTGAAGAGCTTGCCAAGAATAAGAGGCTTGCAAAAAAGATGGCAAACGAGTACTACTATTTCTTGGCTGAAGCACCATTGATGCCAGAGATTGGTAAAAGGCTCGGTGTAATCCTTGGTCCTCGTGGCAAAATGCCAAAACCTCTCCCTGTGGGTGCAGACCCAGCACCCATAATAAAGAATCTGAAGAGGAGTATTAGAATGAGAAGCAGGGATAAGCGTACCTTTCATGTACCTGTCGGAGTTAGGGATATGAGTGCTAGAGAAATAGCCGAAAACATAGAAGCAGTGCTTAAAAGGCTTGTTTCTAAACTGGAGCGGGGCTGGATGAACATAGAAAGCGTATATGTTAAAACAACGATGGGCCCCTCTGTGCGTTTGATTTAGAGGTGGTTAAATGAGGATTGCAAAGTGGAAGATTGAACTGGTTAACAGGCTGAGGGATGAGATAGTAAAAAGTCGTGTGGTTGGGGTTGTTGGGATACGGGGCATCCCCTCTACTCAGATGATGAGAATAAGGAAGAGTTTGAGGGGGAAAGCAAAACTTATCGTAGCACGCAACAATCTGATAAAGAGAGCACTTGAAGAGGCTGCAAAGGATAAAAAGGAAATTAATAGACTGGTAAACCATGTAGCAGATCAGTGTGGGCTTATATTCACAGATAATGATGCATTTGATCTTTATTCCTTCATCAATAAGACAAAAACAAAGGCTCCTGCAAAGGGAGGCGAAAAAGCGCCCGAAGATATAATAATATATGAAGGCCCAACTCCATTTAAGCCCGGGCCTATTGTTGGCGAGTTGCAGAAGGCGGGCATACCCGCAGCAATTGAAGGGGGAAAAATAGTAATAAAGAAAACGATAACGTATGTTAAGGCGGGCGAGGTAATAACACCTGAAAAGGCAGGTGTACTTGCAAAATTAGGCATAACCCCAATAACTGTAGGGCTTGAACTGAGGGCTGCATATGAGGACGGTGTTATTTATTCTACAGACGTTCTTGCAATAGATATTGATGCTTATGAAAAAAGTGTCATTTCTTGTGCTTCCAGCGCTTTTAACCTAGCAATGAACATAGGATATGTTTGCAGGGAAACTGCTGAGCCCTTGATAGCGATTGCTCACCAAAGAGCAATGAATTTGGCTATGAATGCAAATATAATAACGCCAGAGACTGTGGATAGAATAATTGCTAAGGCTTATTCCCAAATGCTGGCGCTTGCAGCACAAATACCTGATGCGCTAGATGATGAACTGCGTGCCCTCGCTCATGCAAAGGGTGCAGATGCACCGCAGGTGGAGGCAAAGGAAGAGGCAAAAAAGGATGAAGAGGAGAAAAAGAAGGCTGAGGAGAAGAAGGTGAGTGAGGAAGAGGCCGCAGCAGGCCTTAGCGCGTTATTTGGATGATTAAAAACAAAAGGGAGGTATGAAAAGTATGGAGTACGTGTATGCCGCGCTGATCCTGCATTCCGCGGGCAAAGAAATAAACGAGGAGAGTGTGGAAAAGGTGCTATCTGCTGCAGGAATAGAGGTTGACAAGGCTAGGGTTAAGGCTCTGGTAAAAGCCCTCGAGGGTGTTGACATAGAGAAGGCTATCTCCACAGCAGTGGCAGTGCCTACAGCAGCCGCTCCGCAGGCAGAGGCGAAGGAAGAGGAGAAGAAAGAAGAGAAGAAAGAGGAGAAAAAGAAAGAAGAGGAGAAAAAGGTGAGCGAGGAGGAGGCCGCGGCAGGACTCAGCGCACTATTTGGCTGAGTGTAAAAAGCCAATTTGGCGGGTTCGTATGCGATTCCTTGTAGATAGAATGCTTGGCACACTGGTAAAGTGGTTGCGAATACTTGGCTATGATACATTATATGCTCCCGAGGGTGATGACGAGAAGGTATTGGTTATTGCAAAGAAGGAGAATAGGATACTTTTGACAAGAGATAAGGACATGGAGGCAAGGGCGAAAAAACTTGGGATATCATCTCTATACATATCTTCGGATAGTTTGAATGAGCAGATATCCGCAGTGGCTAAAAAATTTGGCATAAATGCGGAAAACGCCCTGAGCAGGTGCGCTGTATGCAATGTAGAGATTGAGGTTGTGGAGAAAGAGGGAGTGCGTGGTAAGGTGCCAGAGGCTGTGTATATGCTGAAGAAAGAGTTCTGGGTTTGCAGGAACTGCGGAAGGGTTTACTGGGTGGGCACGCACTGGGATGGGATCAAAAAGAGACTTAACGGCATATTTTTCCAATCATAATAAGGGCTTGGGACAGTAATGTTTGCCCCTTTTGCAATAGATCCCCTAATCTTGGCTTATCATCTCCCCGGTAATAGCATTTATTACTATGCTTCCACCGCTCCCAACAACAAGGTATGTAGGAACCCAGACTATTGCAGGCTTGCTTAAAGATATTGAGCCTTCCTTCGGCAAATCCTTATGCCTTTCAACAATTGTTGCTGTTCCTCTATCTATTATGCTCTCCCTTTCCCTGATATTAACCCTGTAGCACTCCTCCATTGCCCTTTCCATGGCTGACTCCAAACTCACCTTCAATTCTTCCACACTCTCAGGGGCAATATCTGCGGCTTCAATCTTGCTCCTGATAATGCTAGCCTTCCCGCTAACACCATCAACCCAGACAAGCCCCATAGTTGTAGACCCTGAACTAAGAGTGCAAGAATAATGGAATAGGTAATAGGGAACGTGAATCGTTTTTACATCCCTAATACTCCCTATAGTATCCTCATAGATAGTAATCTCATCCCTGCTTATAATGGGCTTTACACAGTCACCATTCGCGAGGGGTAGATACTGTGGGATATCTGTGGTATCTATAATATCACCCGCCACTCTTTTTCCCTCGGCCAACGCAATAAACGCCTTACCAACAATTTGTTCCAGCCTTTCTCCGCTCCATATTATGGCATTTGGGTGAGATGTTATGCCTCCACCTAACGATATTATTATGTGCACATTCGCCTTATGAGCATCCAAGAACTCCATGACGCCCTCGCCTTTCAACTCCTCTCTATGCACGAGGATGGCTATTCTCATACCATCCTTCTCGGCAACTAAAACATTGCCTGTGATTTCCTTAATCGTGTAGCCGTATGCCTCAATAACCTTGACCATGAGTTGCTCCATGCTCATGATGACCGAGATTCTCAACCCTAGCAATATATTAAAATCTTCCGCCACACTTATATCCAAGTTCTTCATTATGGTTAGTATTATGGTGGTGAATAGGGTTGTAGCCTATATAAAAAATCTCGGGCTGAAGAAAATAGTGGCAATATCCATAGTTATTGTCCTTGTCCTAGCCTTCATGGGGCGTTTTCTCATGGTTCCAAAGAGGGCTATAGGCATTGTAGAGTTTAAAATACTTGAAAATGAAATCAGTGCTCCAGAAACCCCAGCATTGTTTTTTATTAACGACAATAATTACATGGCAGGCATATCACTAATACCTGTGTTTGTTGACGCCAAATCTGAGAGTTTTGTGCCTTTGTTTTTCGCCAGAAAGGACGACGAAGTCGGGGGTGCCCTACAAAAATACGGGTTTAAGGAAAAAACATTGGCTGATTACGGGCGCAACCCTGTTGATATATCAATAAATATAACGGAAATGTACTGGCGCAAAATATCAATGGCGATAGTGGTCGAAAATTACTCTTGGGCTGTTCGCTGTGCGCCCTTAGCATCTCTATTAAGAACTCCCGTTCTTTATTACTCACAAAAAACTCTACAGTTCTTGGCAAACATGGG
>QMTG01000045.1 GCA_003649915.1 Thermoplasmata archaeon | reverse complement strand
TGCTTTATTTGCTGAACTTTATTTATACATTTTGCTTTATTGCTGTTGGGCAGTGGGAGATGATATGGTAGGCGTAGGTGGGGAAGAATTGAAAAGGTTTTGGAGAGTGTGCTGAGTTATGGGACTTGCGAAAGATTGAGGAAATTATTATGAGGGCATAGAGTTAAAATTCTTCTATCATCACACATACGTCTTTGCAATTTATTATAATATCGTATAGTCTTTTTCCCATAACTCAATAGAACACGCTTATAATATCCTAGGAGCAAAAAGCATGATTATTATTAGAGAGAAGCTTAAAAAGCTCAGAAATCCAGCAATCGCATTTGCAATGACTTCTTTCTTCCTTATTTTCAATTTTTCTGCCAAACGTAGAAAGATGTCTCGGCAAACATATCCGCCATCGAGCGGTATGGCTGGGAGAGCATTTGTTGTTCCCAGCACTATGTTGAACCAAAAAATCCAGTATGTTGTGTTAAACATGAACCAGAAAAAGTTCGGTGGTATTGAGTATTTTATGACATAGGAGGATGTTAGCATCGGGCTCATGGGCATCAGGCGAAGCAGTGGGAGGGCAACGTATAGCAGGGTTGAGGCAAATATTTGGAAAAAGAATGTGATAGGTCTGCCAACATTTACGCCCTTATAAGGGTTTTTCAAAAAGTTCGCATACTCGGATATGGAAAGAGGTACTATCGTTATTCCAAGCAACCCCCTGTTTACTCCCACTGTTATATTTATGCTATCAACCTTATTACTCTCTACCCTAAGAACGGTAATTATTATGTTTTGTAATGGGTGAGTTTTATTTATCTCATCCATGAACTCTGCCGAGTTGTTTATCGCGATATCTGTGCCATTGATATTCACGCTCAATATTATATCCCCAACATTCACCTTACCCCAAGCAGGGCTTTTCCGAACAACGTCAACGACACAAACACCATCCTCGGTGTCATTCACCAGTATACCAATGTACCCCCTTTCCCTGAGAGCCCAGCCGTATTTATCCCTGTTCTTGCTCACAGCCTCAGTGTAGTAGGGGTTGTACCCGAGGGTTACGTTTGCTATTATCTCGCCTCTATCTTTGCTATAAAAACCCACTGATATCCTCTCCCCTGCCCTGGTCTTGTTCATGGCATTAAAAAACTCGGATATTGTGTGCACGTTTGTCCCATTCACCATATAGATTATATCGCCAGCAGACATTCCAGCGAGTTTTGCTGCGCCATGCTCATCAACATTGCTCACCAATATTCCATCATGAGTTGGTGATATTGCAGGGGCAAAAACTAGCATGAATAGAATCATAAAGGCAAGCCCCACTACCATATTTGCGGCAGGACCCGCAGAGTATATAGCAACTCTTTTCCTCATTTTAGCGCTTCTAAGTTCATCCTCATCAGGCTCTACAAATGCTCCAAGCGGTATTATGAGAAAAACAACCCCGACAGAGCGAACGCTTATCTTTTCGCTGGAAGCCACTATACCATGGGCGAACTCGTGCACCACTACCGCGATAACAAGTCCAATCACACCGTAAATCAGTGGTATGTAAGGGTTAATAACGGGAAGACCTATGACAGCTCGCGGGCTAACACCCTCCGCTGGTGGATTATGGATAGTCAGCACGGCCATCCAAAGGAGTGAAAGAAAGACTATAACCATTGCACCTGCCGATAGCACTATGGAAAATATGGAGTATGTGCGACATAGTTTTTTCCTATTACCCACTCTCTTTATAAGCCCGAGCAGTTTTTTAGTCTTTAGCATTATTATTGGACCTTGAAAGCCTATATTTCTTTCAACTCTTTTCCTGAAAATGTAAAGAACTGTGAATATTGCCGCGTACGCAATAACTGCTGCCAGTATTAGGGCATAGCTACTCATTGTACCTCCTCATACTGGGAACTATACACCACCAAACAGTATTCTCTCAATCTTTGCCTCACTCACCTTACTCTTTTCCAAGGGCAATGCTACCATGAGCGCCCAGTCCACTGGCGGCTTCTGAGAGAGAGCCCTGCTTATGGCACTTATGCAGTATAGGTGCTGGGGTTTTTTGTTGTCCAGGATCATGACTCCAACGTCGGAAAGCCGCGGCTCGGATATCAGAACCTCAGGCACGGGTATGTCTATTATCGCATATCCCTGCGGGAGAGAAAATGCACTGCACAGATGATCCTCCAATTCCCTTCTAACGTCCTCCTTCACCATTCTCGAAATTGCATCTCGCTCCTCATCACCCATGAAACTTATGCTTTTAAAGTAGACTGCCTTAAACAGCCTCCTTTCAATTATGCGCCTCATAATTTCTGTGCAGTATCCTCCAGCCCCGTTTAGGGCGCATAGTACGTCGTGGTCGCACATCTTTGTCAGAGCGCTCACATCAACATGCCCATCCTCGAGCAATTTTTCCACGGCCCGATAGAGCATGTGCTGCGCTATCCTACCAGTTTTATGGAAGTATACCGAGGAATACATGAGAGAGCGGGCAACAAGCATACCTTCCAAGGCATTAATTCCTTTTTTGTCGACAAAGAGCGTATCATCTACTATGCGAAGGGTGTTTATTATCCTGTCCGCATCAATTATGCCGTGGGCTACGCCTGTGTAGTGTGCATCACGGAGTAGGTAATCAAGTTGGTCTATGTCTAGGCTGCTGTGCATTATCTGGTGTAAAAAACGGGGTAGATTTTTTGCACACGCATTATCATTCTTTTTCTTCTCACGAGCAAAGTCGAAGAGTGTGGGTATTTTTCTTCCGCCCTTTATAAGTGAGGCAACCTCATCAGCGCTTATAGCGTGCTCCTCAATAATATCTTTGATCTCGCCCTTCCTTATAAGGCGCACAGTTATGTCCATGTGATCCAATCCTGTTTCCCTGTACACAAGGTTCTCAAGGGTATGGGAGTATGGTCCATGACCAATGTCATGAAGTAAGGCAGCAACCCTGAGCACACTGGCCCATCGCTCCTCTATTCCAAGTTCTTTAGATACACGCACACTTAGCCAATACGTGCCAAGGGAATGCTCAAACCTTGTATGATTTGCTCCCGGAAATACCAAATAAGTCATACCCAACTGCTTTATATAACGCAGTCTCTGAAGCAAGGGCGTGTTAACGAGTTCCGCCTCCACTCCAGCAATTTTTATGCTTCCGTGCACAGGGTCATAAACTACCCTATATTTCTCACTCATTTTTCCATCAGGTACGATATTATTCCCTCCGCAGCCCTTTTTCCATCAGCCACAGCAGACACCATATCCCATTTCTTGTTCACTATATCCCCGCCTGCGAATACTCCCCTGTGCCCTGTCATCATCGCATCGCTCACCTCTATCTGGTCTCCTCTTGTTATTGTAATATCCTTCAGAACATAATCGGGAAGGAACGAGTAATCCGCCCTCTGTCCTATTGCTTCTACCATTGTTGTTATCTCAAGTGTGTACTTCACATCCTCTATGGGCACGGGTTTTGGTCTTTTTTCACCCACATCCACCATTTTTGTCTTCACATACTCAACTGCATAGACCCTCCCATCCCTTGCCAGGCATTTTGTGGGTAGGGTTTGCGTCCATATCTCAACACCTTCCTCCTTTGCCTCCTCAATTTCCTCAACATCGGCAGGCATGTCCTCTTCTCTTCTCCTGTAAAGTACGTAAGTTTTGGCTCCCAGCCTTATACAAGTCCTTGCCACATCCATGGCTGTGTTTCCACCCCCGACTACTGCCGCGACATTGCCAACATCAATCTCTCTGCCAAGATTGAACTCCCTAAGGAACGGTATGGCATGCCATACGCCGTCGCAATCCTCACCATCTATTCCCATCATTTTTGGGCTGTGATACCCAATCGCTATGAAGATGGCGTCATGAGATTTTTTCAACTCATCAAAGCCTATGTCGGTGCCAACCCTTGTATTAAGACGTATTTCAACACCCAAGGACTTAATCATGTTTATGTCTTTTTCAAGTGCGTCAACTGGTAGGCGATATCTGGGTATGCCCACCCTGAGCATACCACCAGCATGCGGAAACTGCTCATAAACCACCACATTAGCGCCTCTTAGCGCCAAAAAATAGGCTGCTGATAACCCGGCAGGACCAGCACCGATTATGCAAACACTTTTATTCGCTAAGGTATCGTCAATACTGACGTAATCATCAGGCCTTTTTGCATAGTCGGTGTAGTCTGCTGCTGCCCTTTTAAGCCATCTTATCGCAACAGCATCTCCCTTCTTGCCAAGGACACAAAAACTCTCGCAGTTGCGTGTGCATATCCTGCCGCAGGAGGATGGCAGAGGCATATCTTCTAGCACTATGCTTATCGCCCTCTCAAAGTCCTCCTCCGCTATCGCTTTTATGTAATCTGCTATCTTAAGCCCTGCGGGGCAGCCCTGCCTGCAGACGTTACAGCCTAGGCACCTCTTTGCCTCGCTGATAGCATCTTCTTTGCTGTACCCGAGTACTACTTCCTGGAAGTTATTCTTCCTTTTCTCTGGGTCAAGCATTGGCATCTTAACCCTTTTAAACCTATCCATCGTGAACACCACCTATGCCTTTCTTAAAGAAGGCGAGAAGGGCATAATTAATTGGATATAAAAAGGTTGGTGGCAGACCGAGGCATAAACAAAAATAAAAATATGGGATAAATCACTACGGAATGTATGGAGGAGAAAATAGTCTACAGACCAATTGGCTTAATTCGCACCCCGTTCAAGGAGCCGAAGGGTACACCTATACAGCCAAGGGCTGGCATTGGAGTAGAAGGATACGTTGAGGTATTCCCTGAGTACGCTGAGGGTTTGAAAGACCTTGAGGGATTTTCCCACATAATACTCCTTTACCACTTTCATCTATCCAAGGGCTATTCATTGCTTGTAACACCTTATATGGATAGTGAGAAGCGCGGGGTATTCGCCACAAGAGCGCCTAAAAGACCAAACCCTATAGGGCTATCTGTGGTGCGCCTTCTGAGCGTACACAAAAATATTATCAGGATACGTGATGTGGATATTGTGGATAAAACGCCACTGCTCGACATAAAGCCATATGTTCCCGATTTTGATTTCAGACGTGTGGAAAGAATAGGCTGGCTCGAAAATAGGGTCCAAAACCTTGCCAAGCATAGGGATGACGGCAGGTTTATTAAGGATTGATTTATTAAGGCTGATGGAATTGCTATATGTTGATAGTAATAGTTGATTGGATGGGCTATGGTGGCAATGCATATTTTGCACAATCATATTTGATCCCTCCACCTAAGAGGAAAAAATATAAAGCAGTTAATCACTTACCGAAAAAATGTGATGAAGGGAAGAAGTCGAGCACTAACGTCATCGCAGAAGATTTTGATACACCTGCTTGAGTATGGTAGCTCTAACGGATACGAGTTTTCAGGGCGAGTAACGCAAAGGGGTATATCTAAGACTTTGAATATCACGCAGAGCATGACGTCTTACGCTCTCAAGTCCCTTAAGAAGAGAGAGCTTGTTAGTGAAAAACTCGGGCGAGTTAGGGGCGAGAAGAGAAGGATTAAGGTTTATACGCTCACACCAAAGGGCTTTGAAATTGCGAGAAAATTGAGGGAAGAATTGTGCAAGGGGCTTTTGGTCGAAGACGACGGCAATCTGATGATGTTAAACTTTGATGAAATCTCCGAGATAGTTAGGAAAAAGTGGGGTTTTTCGCCAGACCTACCGGAACTTATAGGGCTTATGGACGAAAACGGTGTTATAAGTATGCAGAAAATAGCATCAATGCATGAGGAGGAAGAAAAGGAGGCACAGGACGCAACAATATTTGGTCTGACCTTTTATGCCATAGAGGAAGGCATAAGGTTGACAAAAAACATACTCAAGGAGGAAATGGAAACAATAAAGAAAATTACAAGTGCTGCAAAGGAAGTGGGAAAGAAGAAAGTTCAAAAGATTAAAAAATTGGTATGAAATTCCTAATACTTTCGGATACGTGCATAGAGTAATAAGGGTATAGGGAGGACTATAACTGCGCTCAAAAGGCTGTAGGCGATCATTGTTGCAGTCACTATTCCGAATTGGCGAAGGAGTGGTATTTCTGCCATGATAAGTATTCCAAAGCCTGCAATAGTTGTTATTGCGGATATTAGTAGAGCAGAGCCTGTGCATGATAGCGTATTTTCCATTGCCACCATTGGTGTCCTTTCTTTTCTCTCTTCCTTATATCGCTCAATTACGTGTATGGCGTAGTCTATGCCAAGCCCTATTGTTAGGGCACTCACCATTATTGTCAGCACATTGAGCGGTATGGATAGAATTGCCATTGTGCCGAGTACCCAGAACATTGTGAGTATTACAGGAAGCAGGGATATTAGGGCAATTGAGGGTCTTCTGTATATTATGATAAGAACTACGGCTACTGCAGCCAACGATGCTGCTGTGGATTTTATCTGGCTCTTTTGTATCTCAAGCATTACCTCTTCAATAAGAAGCACACCGCCTGTTACAGTTACAGTGTAATCGTTCCATGATATACCAGATATGTCAGTTTCGAGTTCTTTTCTCAATTCCTCTATCTTCGCTATGGTCATAACTTTTACAGGCAGATAAACTATAGTGGCATCGTATACCCCCCCGCTCATGTGCACAAACCTCTTAAACATCTCACCCACGCTGTTCCTTCCAATCCCAATCTTTGTGTTATTATTGGCTAGGTAGTCATAGAGTGACTCAATATCCTCGTCCGTGCAGTTGGGAAGAGGCGCTCCTCTTTCATCTAGTTTAAAATCAAGCATTATTGATCTGTTAAACATTATCGCCAGCCTTACTACACTTACCACCGATTGGGCTGTGTCATTTCCCACTTTTACCAGATAAGTGTTGTCTTTGAGTTTATCGCATAATTCACAAATTTTAGTGTAGGCGTCGAGCGTTGCCACATTGCCTTCGATGAGTATGTATGAGTATGTGTATGTGCCAACGGCAAAGTTTTCCTCTATCATCTCAGTGGCTCTCATGGACTCCCAATCTCTTGGCATGAATTCTTTCACGTCAAACTCTACCCTTAGCGCTGGAAGAAGAATCACAGATAAAAGGGTAGCTGCGATTACTACGGCGAGTATTGCGTATCTCCCCCTATACGCCGCCCTGAAAATTTTTGCCATGAATAGGGTGGATGCAGGCGCTTTTGAGGGTGCAATCCTCCTCCCCCTACTAAGCGCTCTTTTATCTGATATTATCCTCATGGATGGGTAGAAGACTAAGGCGAGCACGAACGAGTACAGTACGCCGAGGGCGCATGTTATGCCAAAATCCCTTATTGGCGGAATGAGCGAGAATATGTTGGACATGAATGCTATCACTGTTGTGACCACTGCAAGGAACAGGGCAAGACCAACATGCACAATGCTTGTTTTCATTGAAGGATACATTGCCGCTCCCTTTCTCAGTTCCTCTTGGTACCTACGCGATACATGGACAAAGTAGTCTATTCCAAGACCCATTATAAGGGGTATGACAGCCACCTCCATAACGGTAAACACTGTGCCCAGCAGAATCATCGTTCCAAATGTCCATATTATGGCTATGAACAGGGTGATGAGCGGAAAAAGTATGTATGATGGGCGGCGAAAAGTTGCGAGCAATATGAGCGAGATAAGCACAATTATGCCGATTGCGAGAAACGCACCGGTCTTTGGCAGGTTTTTCTCAACCTCGTATGCCATCTCAAGGTCGCTGGTCTCCATTATGTGCAGGGGATAGGTGGCAGATTGCAAAAACCTCTCCACAGCATCGTGTATTTTGCCAACAACACCTCTAGCCACGGCCCTTGACAGATTACCATCGATACGCACTATGAGCAGGGCAGCAGTAGCAGTCATATTATCATAATCAAAATCCTCGGACAGCAGCAGACTCAGTACTGCTTTTATTTCATCAGGATCAAATGTTGTGTTTATTGGTATGAATGTTGTATTTCCCTGGAGCACTCTTCTCATAATGTCCTTCCTTGCCTCTATCTCGTCATCTCTAGCGTTCAATAGCGTTTTATTCTCGTTAAAAACTAGTTCTCCTTGAAATGGGTCATACTCGTATTTGCACAGTGTGTTGAAGATATCGGCTATGCTCTCGGTAGAAACCACTCCCTTAATCCCCCTGAGCATGCATGAGAGGCGGTATTCTTCTCTAAGAGCAGTTGTGTTCAAAACGTTCTCACCCTCTATATATATTATGTGGGTGTATGGCTCGGTGCCAAAATATTCCTTTATTCTCAGGCTAGCCTTCACCACATCGCTCTCGGGGAAAAATTGCTCCATTTCCGTCTCAAATCTTGCCTTTGGCAGGGCTGAAGCAAAAATTGCTGTTAGAAGAAGAACAATAAGTATTACTGTCCATGGTCTCTTCACGGCAATATTTGCTATTTTTTCGAGCATTGTGACCACTCACCTTATCTTGTGACCGCAGAACGGGCATATTATTTCCCCACCACCTATTGCATAAAAACTATTATTACAGTTTGGACACTTTAT